>JAZUKX010000063.1:0-2282 GCA_045643505.1 Candidatus Absconditabacterales bacterium
AAAATAAAAAATGATTAAAATTTGAAATTTTGTACGATATATATTGTATTGACATATTAAATATCACAAAAGATCATTCAAATGATTTAATTAACATAATAAAAACAATTGAAATCAAATTTTCAGATTTACTAAATCTACGAATTGAATTGGATGACAACAAAGATTTTTTCAAAATTTGATTAACAAATTGGAAAGAATTTACAAAATGAAAAACAGAAATTTACAAATCTATATCCGGGGAAGATGTGCTCCGATTTAAGTGATTCATCAAAAATATAACCTATTACAACAAAAGATTCTTAATACCAAAATAATGAATAATGAATAATGAAGAATTAACAATTAAAAAATAGCAAACAAAAATTATTAAATTTTAATTATTAATTATTAATTACTATGAAATGTCCAAAATGCCAAAGCATGGAAACCAAAGTGGTTGACAGCAGAGTTATTGATGATTGACAAACAATTAGAAGGAGAAGAGAATGCGAATTTTGCTGAAATAGATTTACTACTTTTGAAAGAAAATGATTCACAGAATTAGTAGTAATAAAAAAAGACTGAAAAAAAGAGATGTATGATAGACAAAAACTCAAAAGAGCTTTATTGTTAGCATTTGCCAAAAGAGAATTTAGTAATGAAAAAATTGAAAATATATTAAATGACTTAGAAAATCAACGAATTGGAGAATGAAATGAAATAACTTCTAAACAAATTTGAGACGATATTCTAATCGCACTAAAAGAAATAGATCCTGTTGTCTATATTAGATTTGCATCTGTTTACAAATCATTTGATAGTCTAGAAGACTTCAAAAAATTCATCGAAAATTAAAAAATCAAACAAAACCAGACAAATAAATTAACAATAATAAATATTTTCAGATTCTGGAATAATTCACTTAGAAATCGAATCAAAAATATAAATAGTATCTTTTTGTAATTTAGGATTACTTTTTAAAAAAGAAATTGAATCATCTTTGTTTTTATCAAAATTTATTTTTGATTGGAAATCTCAAAGTTGTAAGAAATCCTCTGGTTCTATTTTTCAATTCAAAAGCATCTGATATCACACAAATATAAAGGAATACTGATGATATACTTGGATGGCCTTTTTACTATTTAATTCGATAACCTTAGCAATTTTCATATATTGATCCACATTTTTTATTTCTAGTAAATCCAATAGCAATTGCATATATTTATTCATTTGAAATAATTATAGAAGATAAAATTTTAGCCTGAATTTTTTGATTATCCACAACAGATAAATCTACAAAATGTTGCAAAATGTTTTGTATAAGTCATTGAACTAATAATCTCTGAGAAGTAACTTCATCCAATCATTTATTTCACATATAAAATAAATTAATCGGATCAAATTTATTTATACTTACACCATGAGTAGCATATACATTTTGAGAACACACATCTAATCTGGGGATTGCCTTCACTTTTACATTTTTTCACAAAATTAAATTCTTTTCCAACAAATGTCATTGAGAATTGTTTACATTATGGTCAACAATTACATTTCAATTAACAGATATCGAATTATCATCTTGCAAAAAGCTGACAATATACACATTTATTTTACAATTATCATGCTTGATATTTATTATCACATCCAAAAAAGAATTTCATTTTCAATATAGTATCACAAAAACATTTCAAGTAACAGCTTCTCATTTTGTATCAAATTTTATTTTAATATTTGAATTTTTTGTATATACAAAATAATTAAAATTTACATTTCACAATAAATCTATTTGATCATCCACTTGTAAATCTCAATAATATTTAATTATATTTTCATCATTTGATATTGTATATTCCATTTTTTAATTTCAAGCAAAGAAACTATTAAATTCATCTTCAAATTCTGGATCATAAGGATTGGTTCCGAGAGTAGAATCTGCGCTTCAATCAGCAGTTGTATCATTTTCCATATCTTCGTATCACTCCAAATCAAATGCAGGAGTACCAGTATTATCTTCTAATTCTCATAATTCTGGAGCTAACTGTGTCTCTGGATTATCTTTATTTAATGCATCATCAACTTGCTGAAACATATCCATAATTCAAGGATCTTGAACATCAGAAATATCTTTTTGATAAAAAATAGCAAACCATGTTATTGGATTTAGAGACAATTCGCCTATTGTTTCATTCCATTTTTTTTCATTCAAGACATTTACATAATCTGATATTCATCAATATTTCACACAACCAACTACCAAATTTACACAAACAAACAAAACAACAAGGAATAATACATAC
>JAZUKX010000064.1:0-4847 GCA_045643505.1 Candidatus Absconditabacterales bacterium
TTAAATTACCAACAGCACCACCAGCAATAAGGGAATATGCAAATAATTCATATTACTGTACAAAATCTTGTAAATTAGAAAGATTGTGATGAGATTCTTATAATATTCCATCGTGTTTAAATGTAGATACAACAATATCTATTATGGAGTGAGAGATTTTCCCATTCTGGTGGAGGATATGGATGAGAGATGGAATACAATTTGTAAATAAAAATAATTGTAAATCATATACATCAAACAGTAAATCAGATACAAAAATAAACAAAGACAGCATGAAATGTACATTCTCTGTGTATGATGGAAAATGATATAATCAGGCTAAGAAAAAACCAATAAAAACATTTACAGTACCTTGTTTTTCTGAAAACGATGATTCATTAGATAAATATTTTAAACCATTTAATAATGAAACATGTAAGTTCTCTCGATGTGTAGATTTTGATAAAGTTGCATCAAGACAAGCATGGAATATTCCTACATTGCTATGAACAAGTAAAATTAATACATATTGAGAATATAAATTAGCATTAGAAAAGGTTGAATATGATTATTGTGCATCAGATTGAACATGGCAAAAATGAAAATTATATGATTCTGTTTGTGAAGTAAATTTTGCTCTCACAAAACCATATTTGATGCAAATAAATACAGCATGAGTGCCAACAGCAACATCATCAAACTTCTTAGATAAATTTTATGATATAGCTTGACAGAAAATTGAAACAGATATTGATGAAGTAATAACCACAAAAGATTCTAGTTATGATACAAATACAGATGTCTCATCTCAGATATCTCAATTTAAGAAAAAATATGAATCATTAGCTGTAGCTGTTACCACATCAAATTGGAATTGAGCATCATCTGTAAAAAAAGTACCATGAAAATCAATATATTTTGTAAAATGAACCAATAATAGCAATCTAACAATTACAAATTCTATTTCAAATGTCCCATTTACGATATTTGTAGAAGGTATGAACGTAATAGTTGATGGATCAATATCTACAAATTGAATGATTATTACAGATAAAACTATTTCATTTAGAGATTCAAATTGTAATAGTGGTTGACAAGTTGTTCAATGAATATTTATTGCTCAGTGATGATTTACAAAAAATAACTCCACACAAAATATAGATATAAATAGACCACGATGTCACCGATGAAATTTAAAGGTAAAATGAGTTTTAATTTGAAAAAATATTTCAAACATTGTAGAATCAAAGAGAGCACAACTAAACTCTCGATTCCAGACATCAATTCCTTACACTGAAACTGATGAATTAAAAGCAGAAAGAAGGACAAAAATTATTAATTGAGCTTCACTATTGATAGAATATAATCCAGATTTGTGGTCAAAGACAATACCAGGATCGGAGATATTTACACAGACATTGAATGTGTATAAAAAATAGCGGTTAAGAATATTAGATATAGAAAATCTTGGGAGTAATCCTGAGATTTTTTTATTAAAAACAAAAAATGTCAAGTTGTTGTTTGTTGATTAGTTTATGATTTTTGACATAAATAATATTTAGGATAAACTAGTAATAGTTTATATTTTTATACAAAACATGAAAAAAAAAATAATATGAATATTATTATTGGTATCGATGATTGCAGTAGTAAAAGCATGAGATATTGCAGTAAATACAAATTATTGAATAGAAAATAATTGTAGTGCAAGCAATAGTGACGTGTATTATTATCTGACATGATCAATGAAAAAGACACCATCAGATATAGCAAAGAGATTTAATAGTGATATATTTGTAGATACAGGTAATTCAGAAGTAAGATTATGGACAAAACTATGAGTAATTACAAATTGTAATGATTGGAAATTAGATAGTAATGTTATACCTAAATCTACAAACCCAAAAGGTTCGTATTGGACAGAGTGAGCGTGTTGGTTTGATATACCAAATTATACAAAAGTATCAGATCCAACAGCACTAGATGCTCAAATAAGCTATCAATTATGATATCATAATAAAATAAATACATGATGAACACAAGTTTCATGAAAATTTTATTATAATGATGTAAATACAAATAAATATAGATGTTATCCAGATTGAAATGAAGTATCGGATGTGCAGAGTTGTGATTCGAACATATATAGACAATGAGGACTACAAACACATGAATGAGAGTGTCTAAACTATAGAGTATTTCGATGTGGAGATGGATTAGTAAATGGTCGCTCATGAGATTGAACAACAATAACAAATTATACTAATGGATCTTATGTAGAGCAATGTGATCCAAATGATCCAGATCATACAAATTGGTGAGTAAATTGATGTACTATTACTTGTGAAAGAGATGATACACCAACAGCACCAACTTGTTGAAACTGAATAATAGAAACAGGAGAAGATTGTGAATTTTGATGAACAGTTGATAAAACACAAATGCCGGCGCATACTAATCAATCAGCAAATAATTATCAAGCTACTTTAAATACACAATGAATAGTATTTGTACAGTGAATTCCATCTACACAATGAATATTAGCTCCAATTGATCAATGAAATTGAAATAATAATTTATGATGTGATCGCAATACTTGTAGATTAAAGCCTGTCAGCTGTACTTTAAATGCTAGTCCTATGCAACAATTAATAGGTGAAGATATTACATTTACAGCAACAAAAAGCCCTTGGGCAAAATTTGTATCTTTGGATTATGATGACGGATTCATAGAATGAATACCTACATTCCCAGAATATCATGATTACCAAAATGCATGAAACTTTACGCCAACTTTGACAGTACAAAATAATTATTCATGATTAATCCGTACTTGAGTAGAGATACCTACAGCAACTTGTGATTTAACGATTTGATGAACCTGATGAACTTGATGAACATGATGAACTTGAGATCCATGAATTATTTCTGTAGTATCAGGATGTAAAATATCATTAAGTGCACAAGAAATTGAATTAGGGGATAGTATATCTGTGACCTACAATATTCGATGAAAATTTGTTAGTCCAACTTGGTTAAATATGGTACCTCAATTTACAGATTATGTAGAGATAATTTTGAATTGAGAAGGGAATACTGTATGAACCATAATTTATGGCTCTAATGATATTACATCTACAGGAACATATAAATTTTCAATTTCATGAAATTTAAACAATGAGATACAGACTCCATTTTATTGTGAATCAATATTGAATGTGGTAGACAAAAAAATCGTAGATTTGGATGTGGATAAAAAACTTGATTATATTGATAATGACATTGTACATTATACCATTACGATGAGAAATAATTGAAATACAAATTCAGATCAAACTTATGTTTTAGATATAATGCCTACAGCAATTAGATATCTTACCTCTAGTATTGTGTGAGTATCCAATTATATATTTTCTACATGAGTAAATGATGATATGTTTATATTTTATTATTCTGGATTTACTGTATCACCAAATCAAGAAATTGTAGTGTCTGTCACATGAAAGATTATAAAAGAAAATATTACAAAACAAACAGTACAAAAGATTATGTCGAATATGCAACCAAATCACGTAAAATGAATGTTGAGTCGGTGCTTTGATTCGATATATAAAAAACAAACAGAAAACTGTGTTTATACAACATCTTGAGTGTCATCGTGTGCTTGATTGCCAAAACCATATTTGGAAAAGACTCAAAAGGTTTGAAATGCTGAATTTACAGATAGCTTAATAGTGTTAGATGGTTCAAATATCATCACATATAGAGTGGATTTTAGTAATGTTTGATCATGAATGGCAAATCCTGTTCGTTTGGTGGATGATATGCCATATTGTATTGAATATGTAGATTCTCAAATATATGGGGTGACATGATATTCTTTTGATGATACACAAGCTGAAGATGGTCGTACTGTTTTGACATATTCTAATTTTTCATTGGATGTATGACAGGAATGATATTTGATAATCACAGGTAGAGTAAAAAATACATCAGACTGTGATATTGTACATTCTTATACAAATAATGCTTATCTATATTTTTATCATGATGTATTGTCTGATTCTGTTATTGCAAAGAGAAATTATGGTTCTTGAGATTTATGATGACGATTGAAAAAAGACGCAGATTTAGAAGTTGTACAGTCATGAGATATAATTACATACACAATAACATATCAAAATACATGAAAAGTTAGTTGGAATTCGTGATATACATTGAGAGATTTCTTACCAAGTGAAATATCTTATGGATGATATAGTTGTGAAAATTGTATATTAGTAAATAGTGGAGATAATAACTATGTATTTAAATTTAGTGAAGAATTGTGAATAAATGAAACATGAGAATTGATCATTACATGAATAATAAATGCATGTCCAGAAGATTGAAAACTCGTAAATAATGTGCTTTTGACTGTGAGTATATGAGAATTATTAGATGAAATAGTATGAAATTTGTCTGCACAAAATGAAGTAGAATGTGATTGATGAGGATTTTGATGACGATTGAAAAAAGAAGCACAAGTAGATAAAGTAGAATCATGAGGAATAATAACGTATACAATCACATACTGAAATACATGAAGTAAGACATGGAATAGCGGATATGAGATAGAAGATGACTGGCCAAAATGAGTGAAATTTGAAAACTATAATTGTGAAGATTGTGAGTTAGTAAGTAGCGGAAATAATAAATATGTATTTAAATTCAAAAAAGAATTGGAGGTAAATAAGACGTGAAAAATAGTATTAACGTGAAAGATTACAGATTTACAAGAAGCCTGTGAGAGTGGAGAATGAGATGGAAAATGAATCAAAAACAAAGCGAACTTGAGTTATTGGATATGAAATACGAATAATGAAATA
>JAZUKX010000065.1:0-7021 GCA_045643505.1 Candidatus Absconditabacterales bacterium
CAAATTAGATTATGAAAACATTAAAATATATTCTTTTGAAATAATGTAAAGACATAAATTTTTATATATACATCTAAAATTTGTATTTTGGAATAAAATAAGTTAATATATAAATACAAAATTTTATATCTCAAACAAAATGACATGATAAAATACGTTCCAGAATCCGTTTTAGATGAAATAGAACAACTAAAAACAAATAAAGAATTCGATAAAGCGATGAGGCTTACAAATTCCATTTTGAGTGAAGATCCAAACAATGAAGATGCATTATTGCAAGTTGCAGATATTCAATATAGGACTTGAGAATTAGATAAAGCAACAAAAGCCATCGATTTTTACAATACAAAAAGAGAATTTCAAGACCCATTATGACTATATATAAAATGAATACTTGAAATGGAGAAAAACAATTGGAAAGATGCCAAAGATTTTTTGCAAAAAGCACTAGTACTAACAAATGCAGAAAATCATGAGATAATGAGATGTTATGGATTATGTGAATATCGATATGGAAATAGAGAAAAATGAATAAATCTACTAAGAGATTCATTCACATTAAACGACAAAGATGCTGAAGTTATATTCAATTTAATTGAAATATATATCTTAGAACACAAATATGAAAAAGCAATCACAATGATAAAATATTTTTATAAAAATCATGATAGTTTGGTAAGTGTAGATAAAGATATGGATACTTACGACACAAAAATAAATTTATTCGAAGAATTTATCAAAACTCAAAAACTTTTTAAATAAAAATAACAAAGATGAACTCATTAATTATTGAAGATGTAAAAAAGACTCTAAAATCAAATCCTTGGAAATTCATATTAACTGCATTCTTATTATGATGGCTGTTTTTTATTTTTAATATTTTGTTTGGATTAACAATATCTGCAGACAAAATAGAAAATACAGCAGCAAGCAAAATATGAATATACTTTTACATCCAAGATGATGAAACAACACAAAATGAGATAACAAATAGAATTTTAAATATATCAAATGCATTAAAAGATAAATGACTAGAAGTACAATATACACCAAAAGATTCTGCATTTAAATACCTAGAAAACAAAATTCCAGAATTAACAAACAACTTTGAAAAATTTGGAATAGAAAATCCATTGCCATCAACATTATATGTTATGTTTAGCAATAAAAAAGAATACGAAGCTATGAAAAGTATCATAGTAGCAAATAAAGATATAGTCATGAATGCAAAAGAAGTAGACAAATCAGCTACTTTAGTACAACAAGAAAATAGATCTTTGAGGATATTAGATACTTTGGATATGATTAAATGAACGCTCATAATAATGTCAATCGTCATAATAATTGCAATAATAACTTTGACACAACACTTATTAACAAATTTCTTTTATTCATTCTACAAAGATATTGAACTAAAAAAATTATTGTGAGCAGATACTTGGACAGCAAATCAATGATTCATGCTTGTATTATGAATTATCATAGCTGCTGCTGTAATATTTGGAATAATACTAGCATTCATCACATTCTGTATTTTAGACGGACATTTTAATACATTAGATATAAATCTATCATTAAAATTTACAGCATTATTAGCTATAATTCCATGAATAATATTCTGATTAATATCAGTATGATTGTGATATTATCATTTAAACAACTTAGAAAAACAAATCTAAAATACTGATTTTATATTCTTCGACACTTTGTTCCTCAGAATGACACACACCGTCATTTTGAACAAATGCTTTTTTGCCCCCTTTATGAAAGGGGGGTATGGGGATTTTCACATCTTTTCGAATGAACGTGAGAAATCCACATTCAGCGTATGTCATCCTGAGGCAAGGCCGAAGGATATAAATACGCAACAAATTAGATTCTTCGGTCGCTACGCTCTCTCAGAATGACACACACAATGTCATTTCGAACGCATGTGAGAAATCCACATTCAGCACATGTCATCCTGAGCAAAGCGAAGGAAATAATAATATAAATACGCATCAAATTAGATTCTTCATCACTTTGTTCCTCAGAATAAAACATAAATCATTTTTTTGTATAAAAGAATTTCTATTCACAAAATTTCTCTACAAAAAAAATCTTATCAGAACTAAGTCTTGATAAGATTCTTTTCTTTATTTAATAAATTATTTTCCAGTATATTCGATAATAATTCCAGGTCACATAGAAGAAGCTATAACAACTTTTTTAACTAATTTACCCTTTACTCAAGTTGGTTTATTTTCTTCCAATGCAGCTAACAATGCTGAAATATTTTCAACTAATTTAGCATCATCAAATGAAACTTTTCAAACTGGTACATGAATATTTCATGTTTTATCCAATTTAAATTCAATTTTTCATTTTTTAAATTCTTCAACTGTTTTAGAAAGATCATTAGTTACAGTTCCTGCTTTTGGACTAGGCATCAAACCTTTTGGTCACAAAATTTTAGCTATAGGAGCTAATTCTCTAATACAATCTGGAGTAGTCAACAATATATCAAAATCAGTTTTTCCAGCCTTAATTGCATCCAATAAATCTCAAGCACCAAATACATCTGCACCAGATTTTTTAGCCTCTTCCAATCTATCTTCAGACACAAATACAGCAACTTTTTTTGATTTTCCAGTACCATGAGGTAATATTGTTGTTGCTCTAATTACCTGATCATTGTACTTAGGATTTGCATTTGTTTTTACAGCCATTTCAACTGTAGCATCAAATTTTACCACAGAAGTTTGTTTTACTAATTTTACAGCTTCTTGGATTGAATAAGCTTTTCATCTTTCCAATAATCAAGCAGCTTCTACATACTTTTTACCGTGTTTCATTTTAATATAATTTAATATAATAAAAGTGGTCATAGCAGAGTAGTAACTCCTCCCACAAAATAATTAAAAATTAAGAATGAATAATTAATAATTCCAACATCATTCATCATTCATTATTCATCATAATTATAATTATAATTCAACTTCAACTCACATGTTTTTTGCAGTACCTGCAATAATTCTAACTCAAGCATCTACATCTCAAGCATTTAGATCTGACTTTTTCATTTCATAAATTTCTTCCAAATCAGCTCTAGTTAGTTTTCCAGGAACTTTTGTCTTATTTGGTTCTCAAGATCATTTTTTTTGTTTAATTTTCCAAAGAATCAAATTTGATGTAACAGGACTTCATAATTCCATAGAGAAAGTCCTATCTGCAAAAACAGTCAATTTACATTTTACTTTCACATCAAATCCTGCAAATTTCTGCATTAAATCTTGAGTTTTTTCATTGAATTCTTTTGTAAATTGTCCAATGTTTACTCAGTTTGCTCAAAGCATAGGTCATAGTGGAGGTGCAGGTTGAGCTTTTCCAGCTACGATCTCTAGGTTCAAAATGTTTTGTACTTTTGCCATTTTAACTCGTAGTAATAAATAAAGATTTTAAATAAGATTTTACCTGATGATATATAGAATAATCAATAGCTAACAACCATGATTGATCATTTATATCCAACAAGATCAATACTTTTGTATTTTTGTACTCAGGTACATTTATATAAGTTACCTTATCACCAAACATTTCATTTTGTATAAGTTCTTGTTCTGTATTCATTATATACAAATTTCATCAAAGTTTCCTAACAATATCCGAGAAGTCATATTTATAATTTCACATATTCACATAATAAATTCCACTTCAATCTACCAATGCATATTTGTATGATATTCATAATTTTTCTACAAAATCCAACGTTCAATAATATGTTTTTGTTCATGACAAGATAATCATTCATCAAGATTCCACAGAATTCTGGCCTGTTAATTCATAAATATTTCACAACTCAACTCATGAATAATCATTTTGGCCACTATACGATAAATTTCAAATTCAATTATAATCAGCGTCCATAAAGTATGTTCCACTATCATCTATTGGCGATACATTTCATGTTTGATCATCTAATTGAGACAAAGAGACAGATCATGTAGATACAACTTCACATTCTCACAATGTCTGTTTCCACAAATTTCACTTCACAAAATACAATATAAGATATACCAATAGTAATGTCGCACACAAAACAGCAACAGACCAATTTACCGTCTGAGATTCTGTATTATGTTTAATATCCATTTTTGTTTTTGATATGTAAATTACATTATCATATTAATTCAATTTTATCAGCGTCAACCACAACTGGAGTCAATCTTCACAACATCTCAACATTTACAATTACAGTTCACTTCTCATTATCAACAGTCTTAATATTTCATTTCATTCATTTGAAATCTCCAGTCTTAAGGATAACCACGTCTCATTCTTTATATGGTATCTGTAAATCAGATCTTTCCTGTGATGCTTTTATTTGATTTATAATATTTTCATATTCTTCATCTGTCAATGGAACAGGACGAGTCTCAGCTCAAACAATCAATCTAACACCAGGTGTATTTCTGATAATATACCAAATTTTATCATTCATCCTAGACTTTACAAATACATAACCAGGATATAATTTTTTTTGTTTTGTGACTTTCTCTCATTTTTTCACTGAACTCTCATTGACCATAGGTGACAAATAATCTACAACATCTTCAGACAATCATTGTTTCATAACTCTCTCTTTCATATTATCAATGACTAATTGTTCTTGACCAGAAACCACACTAAGTACATACCATTTAAATGTATCATCTTGGATTTGTTTCCTAATCTCTATGATATTTGTATCTTGAGACATATTTTTATTTTTTATTTAATAAAATACTATTTTCATAATATAGCATAGAATGTATTGTATCATGAAGTGAACAAAGAATCTGCCAATACAAAATACAATCATACAAAAATAACTAAAGCAAAAATAGCAATTGTAAGTGAGATATATTGCTTTTTTGTAGGATGTTTTAATCCTTTGATAGTATCTAGACTATCATATAAAAACTTCATCATCTTAATTTTTCTTTATCAATAAAAAAAATTTTCCTAACACACTTGTAAATATTACAAGTATTTTTTCAAGAGAATTTCAAAAAAATTTAACAAAAAACAAAAGAAAATAGATAATCTATGCACAGACGCTAAAATACCATAGTAGCAAATCAAATCGTATTTTTCTCATTACCATCCATATCACTAGTATTTCCATATCAAATAAACCTAAATTTCTTATGTTTACTTTCTGCCAATGTATAAAAAAAATCATACATCAAAACATCTTTTTTACCATTTAATGTAATTTCATCCAACTGTAAACAATCATGTAATGGTAAATTTTCATGCAGATCTGAAATAAAAACAATATTTCAAATTTTATACAATTCATCCAAAAGTCACATCACTGTTTTTTTGGGAGTTCTTGATCATATATCAAAATACATAATTGAATTATATTGAGATAATAATCTTGGATAAGCAAATTCTTCAAACATAAATCATTCCGAAAAACTTAAACTTTTAGTCTCAAAAGTATTTAAGATAGTTTCATCAAATTTCCAAACATTTCACATAAAACGTATGTCTTTTTTATATTGAAATATTCAATTTTTATTCGTTGTAGATTTTATTATAGATAATTTTCATCATTTTTGGTTTAACCACTTATATCATGCAGCCTTTAATCTCCCTGTATATACGAAATGTCAGCGAGGAATTATAGCCACATTGTACCTTGTTTTTATTTTTGGCAAAAAACCCTCTTGTTGGGCAAGACATAAATTACTAGTTATTGATGACATAATCAAATCATAATCAAATCACAATTTTGATTCCAAATCTCAAATTCACATATTAATAATAAATTTTATTTAAAATTGTTTTGTCCTCATAATATCTATCACAAATTTATCTGACAATCTATAACGTTTTTCCCAATCATCAGAAGTCATAAACACCACATTCACCACTTCAATAAAATAATCTTTGAAAACTTCACCAATATTTTCTCTAAATTTATCTAGTTGTGCTTTTTCACAATTTTTATAAATAATGACAAGATCCATATCCAAATCTATACCAAAACATTTTCAAAAGAAATATTTGTCAATCATTACTTCATATTGCCCAAAAAGTTCAATCAATCAAGTTTTCAATGAATAATGAAAAATTTGCTTTAACATACCATACAATTCTGGTTTTATAGTGATAGATCGACCATTTCAATCTGTATTTACATCCAATACTTTTGCCGAATTTAAAGAATCCACTTGTTTTTTGATAGCAGGGAACGTCCGTTCCATTTCTCACTCCAAAGCTCTCATAGAGATTCATTGTCTCCTAAACAGTAAATACTTTAATATATCAACTTTAGTTTTACTACCAAAAAGTTTTTCTAAGTTCATATGAATTATATGAGGGATAAATATAATCTACAAAAGGATAATAGCAATCTGGACAATGAATACAAGGAAATTAATAAAAAAAAATCCTGAATAAGATTTACCCAGGATCTAAAATACAGCCTTAAATATAACATACCATATAGCAACAACTGCTACAATTAATATGATATATTTTAAACTTTCCAAAATTTTATCATTTTTACTCATAAGAATGAATTTTATGATATGAATAATTTAAAAAAGCACATAAAAATGAAACAAAAAAAGAAAAATTTATAAAAAAATTAATATAAACAAAATTTAAGATAAAACGACTTATGATTTATAATAAATTAAAAAGTCTATGATTTATTAACCATAGACTCCAATTCTTTATAAAGTCCATCCGTCATCAATAGACAGATATCGCTTCTTACTAAAAACTCCTTCAAATCAAAGACTGTCTCATCTTTTTTTAAATTTGTAATAATTTCTGCAACCGTGTGCAGATCCTCAACAAATCTAATAACAAAAACTTTAGTTGCAGACTTGAAAGGCGCCCCATAACATGGAGCACAAATATAAATTTTATTCATTTTATTTTTTTTATTTATTTTTACACAGACAAGAATTATACACAAAAAAACAAAAAAGTCAAACGATATTGATAAAAAAACACATGTTAAATATTAAAAATAGACATT
>JAZUKX010000066.1:0-4293 GCA_045643505.1 Candidatus Absconditabacterales bacterium
TGATCTGAGACATTGAAAAAACTATGAATGGATGAAATTATCGTAAATGCAGCAGAATCTCATCACTATGATGTACCTATGACATCTCCATTCTCTCGAATAGTTGCTGCTGCTGATGCTATTTCAGCTTCTAGAGAATGAGCAAGATACGATACAAGCGAAATGTTTATAGAAAAGATGTCTGAATTGGAAAAATTAATCAAAGACATTTCATGAATTGACAAAGTACATATCATGCAAGCTGGTAGAGAAATTATGGTATACGTAGATCCAGAAAAAGTTTCAGATAAAGACCTAGAAAAGACATTAAAAGCTATCGGAACAAAAATTGAAGAACAATTAGATTATCCTGGAATCATCAGAATTACGGCTATCAGAGAAAATAAATTAGTAGAATTCTTAAGATAATAAAATTCAATATTAATTATCAATTGATAATTTTTAAATTTTAACAAAAATCATGTTTCCATATTTCAAAATACTGTGAATCACAGTATATATGACATGAATATGAATTATAATCTTTCTGTTGTGTTTTATATTTATTGCTTTATTTTTTTGCAAAAAACGACATCAGGATTTTTACAAATTATTTTATTGGCTACCAATAGCACTTGTAATTACATATTTGTTATGATCCTATGCATACTTTGCCCTAAATACATGAATTGTACCACAAACAAAAGCAGAACTAATTAGCATCATCAGTCCTTACGGTTACAACTTTCATTTCGTATGAATATTAATATGAGTTGTATTATCACTCATGATATTCTTCTCTGGCATAAAAAGATATGAAAGCAAACAAATTCGAATAGATATTATGTTTTTCAGCACCGTATTATCAATGATACCAATGTGAATTTGCTTAGCTTTTTGAGACAACTTCATATGACAATATTATACAGGACGACTATCAATCAAACCTCTAACCACGGCAAGTGAATTAAATAAATTTTGATCTGTACATCCTGTTGGTCTGTATTTATCATTTACGGCTATAATCACTTGTCTAATCTTACGAATCACAAAAGCAAAGAAAAAATCTTTTGGAATATGATTAATTTGATTCATAATATTAATTATATGAATTAATATTGTATTCTTATTCCAGCAATATCCAAAATATTGAGTAATATCATTGCAAGGATTCACATTTGATATCAAACATTATATCTCAATATTTACAATATTATTATGTCTTGGTGTATATTTCAAATGGAAAAGGAATACAAAACCAACAATAATTGAACAAACTGTTTAAAAAAATTAAAATAAAATATGAAAATCTTTTTTGTCAAAGAAGATAGCTTCCAAAAAATTTTCAAAACTTTAGAAAAAATACAAAGAGGGAAAGACGTAGAAATTACTATAGACCCAGAACACGAATTATTCAACAATGAGCGACGATGAAAACAAATCAAAGAAATAATAAGCAAAAGATCCTTGAATGTAACTGTGAATACAAAAACAGAGAAATCTAGAGCATTTTTTGAAAAAATTTGATTAAAAGTAGCTCACATAGAAACAAACAAATTTACAAAAGTTTTGAAAACGATTTACAACTTTTTTTTCAATATAAAGCAATTTAACTTAGATGCAAAAAAAAGTTGAACATCATATGAAAAAGTAATTATATTTTGATTAGAATGAATATTTATTGTTGCATTAATATATTTTTTCTCCAAACTATTAATTCCTGTAGCTAAAATAGAAATAAATCCTGCTCAAGAAAATGAAACTGTAATTTACAATTTTCGCTACTACCCTGCAGAAAATATAGATTATCCTCGTTATTCTAGATTTTTGAGTATACCTTTTTACACTTGAACATTAGATTATAGTTACGATTTATCTATAAATACTGATAATATCAAATATTTACAAACACCATCTATATGAGAAGTCAAAATATTCAATAAAACAAATGAGACATTAAAATTAGTACCAAACACTAGATTTATCACTGAAGATGGTAAATTATTTCAAGCAACAAATCCAATTGAAATACCAGCGGCTTATGAAAATTCACCATGAGAGGTTGTTGTCAAATTAAAAGCAATGGAAAAAGATGAAAACGATGTAATTATGTGAAATAGATGAAATATCTCAAAATGAACTATGTTATACATCAGAAATTTAAAACAAAGTTACTTTTTAAAAGATATATATGCTGTTGCCATAGAGGATTTTATGTGATGAACATTAGAATCTCAATGAACTATCACACAAAATGATATCGATATACTAAGTGGAAAATTAGAGACATACATACAACAACAGAAAAAAAATATTGCAACACAAAATTTTAATGTAAAAGATTGAATTTTATTATCATTTAATGATCTAATAGACACTAAAACAATATCAATTAATATACCGTACAAATCATGACAAAATAGTTCTCTACTACAAGGAACAATTACATCCAAAATAAATTTCGTATACATCACACGAGAAGATATGATTTCTACTTTTTCAGAATATATGAGACAAAGACCATCTGAAAAAACAAAATTAATCAGTATAGACAAAAATACATTATCTTTTTACACTGATGATTGAATTACAGAAAAAGATTGAACATACATCATACCGACAAAAATTGAAGTCATCCAATGATATGATTTTAGTAAAGATATAAATTATATTTTAGATGAAATCAAAAATCATATCACATGAATGGATAAAGAAGAAGCTAGGAACTATATTTTAAAATTTTCAGAAATTGCAAGTACAAAAATCAAAGTAAAGCCTAATTGGTATTGAAGCATACCAACTATAAAATCAAGGATAAAAATTTCTATAAATTAAAAAATCACCATTCTATCGGTTTTAAAAACTAATATTTTTGCATTTCATGATAATCAATTTTTTTCACTAACTAATTTAATTCATTGAGCAAAATCAGAGACACCTTTAGTATCAGGCAAAATTGCTCATGATTTATTACCTTCAACTATTGCCACTCAATATTCTTTCACAGACAATGATTGAATTTCAGACATATCCATTATTTCTTTATATTCCAAAACAATATCAACTACTATATGAGATACTACAGAATTTTTCTCTATAACTCAACGATAAATCGTATCCAAGGCATCCTCTAAAGATTTGTCAGCATGCAATGCTCAAGCTGAAGCCGCGACCTGTCAATTATCAGAAAAAGCAGATATAAACACTCATTTACAATCAGTTTTTGCATATTTTTGAAATACTATTTTCTTTATTTTTTCCAACATAGTGATACTTTATTAAAATAAATTGTTTTTTAAATCTGAATAAATAATATATGTAATATATGTCATTTCAAATATAACTAAAAATCCACTAACTAATTATATAAAATATTCACCTATGAAATGACAAAAGATCTCACATTATTCATTCTTAATTGTTAATTATTAATTAATGAGCAAACTAAAATTTAAAATACTAAAACAGAAATGAAATGCAAGAGTTTGAGAGATAGAATTAAATTGAGTAAAAATACAAACTCCAATTTTCATGCCCGTATGAACAAAAGCTACCATCAAATGAATATTTTTAGAATTATTGAGAAATAAAGATTTTTTGGGAAACTTAGAACCAATAAATCTAATACTAGCAAACACATTTCATTTATATCTCCGCCCATGAGATGAATTAATCAAACAAGCTTGATGATTACACAAATTTGAAAATCGACAAAATGGACTAATTTTGACAGACAGTTGATGATTTCAAGTTTTCAGTTTATGACTATGAAATCAAAAAGAACGTGATAATCATAATCATAAAATCAATATCAAATTAACTGAAGATTGAGTTAGATTTTATTCTCCATTTGATGGCTCTAAGCATTTTTTCAGTCCAGAAAAAGTAGTAGACATACAATCAAATTTTGGATCAGACATTATGATGATGCTTGATGTTTGTTCTCCAGCGGGAATCAGTAAAGCTGAATATAAAAAGCAATTAGATATGACACATAGACGAGCAAAAAGAGCTTATAATTACTTTATGCCAAAATACGATGAAACTAGATGAGTCTTGTTTCCAATAGTCCAATGATGAACAGATAAAAATTTGAGATTAGAATCTTTGACATATTTATCACAATTTGCTACGGACGGAATCGCTATCTGATGAGTAAGTGTATGAGAAAGTAAAGAATTAATCCGCGAAATTGTCGAATTCACAGCTCCAAAATTACCAAATAATAAACCAAGATACCTTATGTGAGTAGGGACACCAGAAGATTTGCTACATTGAATTGAAAATTGAGTTGATATGTTTGACTGTGTATTA
>JAZUKX010000067.1:0-6391 GCA_045643505.1 Candidatus Absconditabacterales bacterium
TATGACTTTAAAAGAGTATATTGAGTGAGTATCTTCTTGAGATTTAAATTCACAAAAAATAATTTCTCAATATTTTGAAAATGTACAAAAAAGTATTGATTGACATGAAAATGTATTTTTGAGGATGAATAATAAAAATTGAATAATAAATAGTGAATGAAATTTGAAATGAGCTTTGATAGCGATAAAAGACAATATAATGGAAGAATGAGAAATATCAACTTGTGGTTCGAAAATGTTATCTGATTATGTGGCACCATATGCAGCGACATGTATTCAAAATTTGAAAAGAAATGGATGAGTAATACTATGAAAAACAAATATGGATGAATTTGCAATGTGATCAAGTAACGAGACATCATATTATTGACCAGTTTTGAACCCTTATTGAACAAATAGAGTACCATGATGATCAAGTGGTGGTTCGGCAGTAGCTGTTGCAAAATGACTTTGTATGGCGGCTTTGTGAACAGATACTTGATGAAGTGTATGCCAACCTGCTGCACTTTGTGGTATCGTATGACTGAAACCAACATATGGTAGAGTAAGTAGATATGGAGTACAATCTATGGCAAGTAGTTTGGATCAAGTAGGGACTTTGACACAAACTGTAGATGATGCAGAAATACTTTTGAAAGCTATAATGTGATTTGATGATAGAGATTCTCAGTCAGATAAAAGAGCTGATGAAGTAATAAAATCAAATAAATCAATTTCAGAGTATAAAATTGCTTTGCCAAAACAGTGCTTTGGAGAATGATTAGACACTAAAATAAAAGATAGAATTTTGTCTGTGGTAGAAAAGTTAAAATGAATGTGAGTACAAATAGATGAAGTGGATTTGCCTGTTTTGGATGCTTGAATTGCTGTGTATTATACTTTGATGCCAGCAGAACTTAGTACAAATTTGTCTAGGTTCGATGGAATTAGATTCTGATTACAATGAAATACAATGGATGCAAAAGATATATATGAATATTATACAAAGATTAGATCAGAATGATTTGGAGAAGAAGCAAAAAGGAGAATATTACTCGGAACTTATGTATTAAGTAGCGCAAATTATGAGTGATATTATCTAAAAGCACTCAAAGTAAAGCAAAAAATGGTACAAGATTTGGATGAAATTTATCAAAAATATGATTTAATTTTGACACCGACGACTCCAGATGTTGCTCGAAAATTGTGAGAAAAACAAGATGATCCTGTTAAGATGTATTTGGCCGATATGTATACTTTACCAGCAAATTTGGCTGGTTTACCAGCGATTTCTATTCCAGTGGGTACTGTCAATGAAGATTGAGATGATTTGCCAGTGTGATTGCATTTGATGGCGAATAAATGGAAAGAAGACGATTTGTTTGTAGTAGGAAAATGTATTGAAAAATTAAATAATTAGTGTTTAAAATATTAAATTTTATTGATTTTTGTATATTTTTCTTTAAAATTACTAACTGTTAACCTAATAAAAAATTAAATAAATATTTTTATGAAAAATGTAACAGCTGCGTATGAGACGCTTCTTTTAATCAAGCCTAGAGCTTGGAAAATTTATGGATATCGAATCGTTGGAGATATCCTAGTGAAGGGATTCCATGTAAGTGAAGTTCGTGAAGTTGTAATGGATGAGACTGATGCTAAGGCATTTTATGTTGAGCATAAAGGTAAACCTTTCTACGATACTTTGGTGAAGTATATGACATCCGGTCCGATTTTGGCTGTAAAAATTCTTTCAGATGACGAAAATCTGATAAAGAATTTACGAGAGTTTGTGGGAAATACTGATCCTGCAAAGGCTGAGTCGTGGACATTAAGGTATAAGTATGGTTGTTCGGAACAATACAAACAGGGGCAACCGACCAATGCAATTCATTCGTCAGATTCGCCGGAGTCTGCGAAGAGAGAATTATCGTTCTTCTTCTGATATCGATTTGTTTTTATTTGTGAAAGAGAGTCAAAAATGGCTCTCTTTTTTTTATTTAATTAGTGGAATCTCCAATCCATTTTCAATTATTGTTTTGTCATCAATTCATTCTAAAATTGTTCATAAAAATATGGTAGCGTAACTTCAAGTTGGGAGAGAAAATGATAAAATTAAATCATTATTTTTATTTCGTTCATATTTCAAATTTTTGGGTTTAGTCCAAAGTGGTCTACGGAACCCGTAAATATTATATTTTTTTGCAGTTTTTATTCATAAATTTTCAAAATCAGTTTCTTGTAGTAATTCTAAGTCTTTGATTCGAGATTTTGAATCAAGTGGAGGAGTCAGTAAATTGAAACCAAGCATTGGTCATGTCGCTTGTCGTCATTGATTGTCTTTTGTGATATCGATTGTCTCTCAGCTAAGATAATATGGTTGAATTAAATCTTTTCATTCAAATTCTTCTTTGCATTTTTGATAATTGAAAAGAGATACTTTTCATTCATTGTAAATTCAGACTTTTGTATCATAATTATTGCTATTTACCATGATATCTCATCAAATTAATATTTGTCATTTCTGTCGTCTTTTCATAGCATATTCATTGAAATACATACTAGCATATGCTTGAAGTTTGAAACGAATTTCAAAATCATCAGTTTTGCTAGAGGTTTTAGAACCCCCTTTATCCCCCTTCGTAAGGGGGACTGATTCAAATATTTCTTTGGCACGGTAAAAGTTTCTGTATCCTTTACCAAATCTTTGCTTTCAAAAACAATTTGGATATCATAATTTTTGTATTTTTTGGATGTTGGATTCTATTATTCATTTGATTTCATCTGTTATTTCTTTTTTTGCTTCTAATCTGATTTTGAAATAGTTTCATGCATTTTTTCATACAGCAAGTGGCTCATTGTGTCGAGCAGTTTCCAGGATCGTGGCTTTTTGTCATAATATTTCCAAAAATTTTTTTTCTCATCAAATTCTATTCAAAACTTTTTTGTATATTGTGATTCGTTGTTCTGTTATTCAATTTTTGTCTTTTAATCCAGCAATTCCAAGTTCATTTCTTTTTAATACTAATCAATAACAAAGATGCTGGACTATATCCATAGTATTTATTTCTTTTTTTTGAAAACGGACAAAAAATACATCACCTTTTCAGCATGGTTTAAATCATAATTCTTCTTTGACTATGAAATCTTCTGGTTTGCTTTTGAATTGAAACAACATGATATTAATTAATAATGAATAGTTAATAATGAATGATTATGGATTTTGAATTGTGATTCAATTCTTATTTAATAATATTGTTTATCAATTCAGGGAATTCTGCCATATTCATATGTCATCTGTCTTCAAATACTTCAAATTTAGCTTTTGGTAAAAATTTATGTAATCTTTCTCACTGCGAAAATGGAACACAAGTATCATCTTTTGAGTGATATAAGAATATTTTATCACAAATTTTTGTAATTTCTGGTATTTTTTGTATATCAAATTCAAAATCTCAAATATATGATTCTTCTGGAGGTAATTCTTTGTCATCAATTAAAGCTGAAACTAGATGTAATTGTTTTATCTTTTTTGGAAATCAGTTTTCAGTCAAATATTTCAAAATGAATATAGTTCATAGAGAATGGGCGATAATAATTGGTTCTCAGTCTAGATATTGCAATGCCTTTTCAAATTGAATTTTCCACTCTTTATATAGAGCAATATTTTTGTTTGGCATATCAAGTAGAGCGACTTGATACTTCTCTCAAAGGTCTTTTTGTAAAGTATTCCTCCATCTTTTTTTTGTTTCAAATGGATTGTAATCTCGAGTCTTTAATTGATCTGTAAAGTCTTCACGAGATGGATAAACATTTCATCATCATATAAATAATACTTGTTGCATGATTCTTTTTATGTTAATAAAATATTTTCTTATATTATTTTAGGAAAAATTTTCAATTTGATTATTTAACAAGAATAAATAGAAATGATTAGTGTTTTTTTATTAAAAAATATTTTTCAATGAAAAAAATTGCAATTATCCATGGTTATAGGAGTAAAGATATATTACCATTATATGTTGAAAAAGTGTCACAATATATTTCAAAATGAGATTTTGGTATCATAATTTCATTAGGTTGATTTACAGATATTACATCTTCGGAATCTGAGGCTAATATGATAAAAAAATTAGTAGAATCAAAATTGGTATGAAATCAGCAATATAAACGGATTTTGGAGGAAAGTTCTCTCACAACTTTTGAAAATATAAAACAATGTAAAAACATACTAAATCAATTTCCTGAGAATAATATTACTGTATTTTGTCAAAATACACATTTACCAAAAATTGTTTATCTTTCTTTGATTAATTATTGTGGGTATAGTGGAAAAGAAACAATAAAAATTATACAAGAAAAGTGGCAGAATCATGATTTGAAATGTGAATGAGATAGTGAATTTTTGTTCGATTGAATTTCGTTTTTGGGGTTTGATTTATGAGCAGGAGTATCCAAATATTGAAATGCATTATGGTCATCTATTATTGAAACACATTATGATGAGTATCCTGAAATACATGATGATTTTGTCGAATATAGAAAAAATTTACGAAATATAAAATAGGTGTTTTTTATAAGTATAATTTGCAATATGAATTTTGTAGTAAAAACTTTTTTTAACAGAAATATCTTTGCTTCCAATTTATATGTCTTGAGTTCGGATTTTTGAAATATCTTGATAGATCCATCTTTTTTTGATGATGAAATAAAAAAATATTTGGATGGAATTGGAGGATTGGATGCTATTTTAATTACGTATGGTCATGCTGATCATATTAGAGCGACTGACGAATTTGTAAAAAATTTTCCAAAAGCTAAAGTTTATATTCATCAGTTGGATGTAGATTTACTCAAGGATACAGGCTTGAATTGTTCTTTTAGTGTCGGTAAACAAGCAATTATTATTGATTCGAAAATACAAAGTATACAGGAGTGAAATTTGAAAATTTGATGATATGATATCCAAGTTTTTAGTTTTCAATGACATACATATTGATCTGTGATGTATTATCTTCCAGAGCAAAAAATATTATTTATGTGAGATACCATTATGTCTGATAGTATTTGAACGCCAGATATCCCAACTTGAGATATCAATTTATTGATGAAATCCGTCCAAAAATTTAAGGCATTGTGATTACCTGGAGATACGATTTGTTATCCTTGACATGGAAAATCTATTTTATATGTGGATATTTTGAAAAATAATCCATATTTAAATTTATAAAAAAAAGGGGCTAAAGCCCCCTGTAGTATTCAAAATTCATCACAAGTATCAATATGATCGTTGTAGACGGTATCATATTGAATTATAGTCACAGTATTTTGCGGCTCTTGTTTCTGTACTGGCTTTTCCCCATCGAAGATGGTAATCTCTTCGGTTTGCGGTATCTCTTCTTCATCGTTGGTCTTGTCTCTTTCTGCTAAATAGCAGCAAAGGATACTAAGTCCAATTAAGATGCAAGAAACGACAGTAGCAGCTATGCCTTGGACAATTTTTTGTGTTTCTCCAAAAAATTTAACCAAAGCAATGCTAGACGATATGATAGCGAAAAAAATCGCGAATCCACATAAAACGTAAAGAAAATTTGACATAAAATAGTTAGTTTTTGTTAATATTATTTTTTTTGTAAAAGAGTATATACATAAATTTATTCTTAAGTCAATGATAATTAAGTTATTCTATTATTCAGAAAGAGAAATCTATATTATTTCAATCTTTTTTATAAAATGTTGCAGATTTGTCTAATTTGATTTTTTCTAGACTATACTCTCAGATACTAATCCTTCTAAGTTCTGTCAAAATTCATCATAATCAAAATTGTTCTCATAATCGATGTCATATTGATCTAATGTATGTTCATGATCATACATGTAATTTGAGTTGTATAGTAGGAAATTGGTAATCTAAAATTTCATATTCATAAGTTTTCATTAATTTGTTTTCAGTTATTTCTTTTCCGGCTCTTGCTAGTTTATATAGTTGTTTTCAGCCTTTTCTTTTTGCACTGAAAGTTGGTAGCGGTAATTCTGTTTCAGGAACTATAAAATTTAATTTTGCTTTAATATCTTCAATTGATATATCCATTCATTTTGTGTCTATTTCTTCAAAATAATCTCGGTAAAACATATCTCGAGTATCAGATTTTTTTGAAAAATCAATTGTAGTTTCATAAGACTTTTCTAGTCATATGAATTGTCATATCTTTTTTGTGTCCAATCCTGTTCAAAGTAATAAAAGTCCAGTAGCCATTGGATCTAGAGTCCCACTATGTCATATTTTTTTTTCTCACAAATCTCTTCTAAGAGCACGAATGATATCGAAACTACTGATTCATCTTGGTTTGTCTACGGCAAGTAACATCATATTAATTAATAATTAAAATTTAATAATTAATATCTATTGAAA
>JAZUKX010000068.1:0-4285 GCA_045643505.1 Candidatus Absconditabacterales bacterium
TTTATAAAACACCAATATATACCTACAAAAAAAAGTGTACAAAAATTTGCTTTTTTTTTATTTTTTATTTATAATTACTGTGTTTATATCTTTATTATAAAAAAATGGAATTAGAAAATTTAAAAATGGAACAGAATGAAACTCTAAATTTAGCAAAAGAAATGAAAGAATTAAATATTTTACAAACAGAAGTTTCAGAAGCTGAAACAGCAAAATCTGCAATTGAAAATTTATCTGATGAGGACCTAGCTAATTATATAAAAAAAGAATTGCAAGAGCAAGATTGATTACGACTAACTTATGTTAATATGAAAACTAAACCATTTTTTTGATTTATGGTGCAAGCATGTATAAAGAAATTAAGTAATAATGAAAATTATAATAAAAAATATGATGATAATTGAGATGTGGTAGACAACGATAATGGATGATGAAAAACGTTAGCAGAAAGATTAGAAAATGTTTGATGAATAGATAATAAGTATTGAGAGTGAACTAAAAATTTAGTAATGATGATTCAAAAAATTTTATGAATAAATGAAGATGGATTTGCAGGGCCACAATTCTTTGCAAAAATTTGCTCTATTTTAACAAATGGTAATATTGGAGAATTTCAAGTAGAATGATATGGTGAGGGTAACAATTATCCATTTGGTTTTGACAATAATGAGAATACAAGCAATGTTGGAGAGAATCAAGAATCAAAAAAATTTAATCTCTCTTGGGGTGATAATATAAATTTCACGATGGACTGTTATGATTGAATTTCTATAGATACTGAAAGTAAAGACCTATGAGAATGAATGATCTGATATAAATTAAATTTACCTAACTATTGTGATTTAAAAGTAGATACTTATGTATATATGAAAGATTGAAAATTATTATGTGGTAATCCAAGACAAGATTCTTGAATATCAGAATATTTAAGCAAAACAATTAATCATACAACTTGTTGTTTAAAGTTAAAAGATAATATAAAACCCCATTATGAATCATACAATATTGATAATATAACAATAACATGTGATGATAAAATTAAAGTAATAAAAAATAGCACTAATATTGTTGCGGAACACCAAAGTACAGGCAAAAAATGCACAATAGAAGAAGATGAAAATAATAAATGGCATTGTTATATTACTGACAAAAATTGAAACAAAAAAATTAGTCCTGATTTTAAAGCTGAATTTAAAGATTGAGGACTTACAATTTCGTTAAAAAATACAAATGATAAACGTAAAGATTTTAAAACCGAAGTAGGTGATGTTTTAAATAAAATAGATAAGACTAAAACAAAATGAGATATATCTGTGGCATATAAAGATGTAGCTGGGAATATTCACTATTCAATATATCATCCTGACAAACAATATCCTACACTAAAGAATTGTAATAAAGACTGAGAACCTGGATATCCTATTTCAATACCTAATCAAAAAGAAATTTTTGAATTTGCCGATAAATTAGATATTCACTGAGCTGATACGTTTTATAAAATGACAGCTAAAGCTGTTAACTATGCAAGTAGAGGTACTAACTCATCAGTTATGGATAATATAAATTGATGAGATAATATGAAAAATTGGACTGACAGAAATCAAGCTAAAATGTATTATTGGTGTAAAGATCAAGAATGGGTAAAAGCAGATAAAACTAAACCCCGACCAGAGTGAACTAGAGCTTCTGAATTTTTGAAACGATGCAACGACCACAATTTAAGACAAGATCAAACTGATATTTGATTTTGGCTTACATATAAAAATTACAACATTAAGGATTTATACGTAATTAGATAGGCTTAAAACATACTATTTACTAACCATCTTGATGAAGACATCTCATGGAACATTTACACTTCCCATTGTCTTCATCTTTTTTTTACCTTCTTTTTGCTTTGCAAGAAGTTTTCTTTTACGAGTAATATCTCATCCATAGCATTTTGCTAAGACATCTTTTTTCATTGCTGGGATATTTTCTCTGGCTATCATTTTTGTTCAGATTCATGCTTGAATTGGAATCACGAACAAATGTCTTGGGATTAATTCTTTTAATTTTTGCACAATCTCTCTTCATTTGTATACTGCATTATTTTTGTGTAAAATCATAGAAAGAGCTTCAATCCTTTCATTATTTAAGAATATATCTAATTTTACTAAATCAGACTGGACATATTTTTTGAATTCATAATTCATAGTAGCATATCACTTTGTAGCTGATTTTAGTCTATCATAAAAATCTATCAAAATTTCTCACATTGGCATCATATATTTCCAAACGACTCTACTTTGATCAATATGCTCCATATTTTTCATTTCTCATCTATAATCTTGACATAATTGCATAATATCTCAAGCATATTCTTGTGGTCAAACAATCTCAACATCAGCCATTGGTTCATAAATTTCATCTACAATTCATTGTTCTGGGACATCAGATCAGGCTCTAGCAATCATTCGTAATTTCAACTCTTCTCAATACTTTTCAAGGATTTCTCAAACTGTTAATTCTGAATTATCTGTAAGCACAGTAGGCTCAAAATGATTGATAATCTGTTTATAATATCATGTCTTTGCTAATTCAGTTATATTTGCTCCAGATTTTATTTTTTCCAATGCTGGTGTTCTAGATTTAATCAAATACACTACTGTCGGTGTAGTGAAAATGGTTTCAATACCAAATTCTCTATATAGTCTCTCTTTGATTATATCCATATGCAACATTCACAAAAATCCACATCTAAATCAAAGTCATAGAGCTTTGGAGTCTTCCATGGTATATTCGATTGAACTATCATTTAGACAAAGCTTTGCGAGGCTATCCTTTAGTTTATCATATTCCGTTGTTTCAATTGGATAAACTCATGCATATACAAATGGCTTTGATTTTTTAAAACCAGGAATCGCTAATTTTTGTAAGAATTCTTTATCGTCTAATTCTTGTTTAGCTAATCATCAAATTATTGTGTCTCAAATTTGTGCATCACGGACAGATTTTAATCAGGTAACGATATATCAAATCTGTCATGTCGTAATTTCTGGATCTTTTATGTATTCTGGAGAAAAATGACCAACTTCGGTTGGCTGTAATCAAATCTTTGAATGAATTAGATAAAGATTATCTCATATTTTAAAATTTCATTGAATTACTTTTACATAGGCAACTACTCATTTATATGGATCATATACACAATCAAATATCAATGCTTTGGAAATATTTTCTCACATATAATTTTATTCAAAAAACAAATAAATATCTGTCAAAACATATTTTATATTCAAGTAGTGTCCATAGCTCTTCTATAATCTTCTATTATTTTTTGTCTTTCTGAATAAGGTATACTTACATCTTTTTTTGTATGTTCAATAGCGTCTGCAATGGCTTGGCGCCACTCTTCTGCTCTTTTATTATGTGTCGGATTTATTTTTTCATTTTTGACTTCTATTTTTTCCATTATATTAATTAAGATTTCGGCTAAACATTTTTATTTTCCCATAATTTTCTCATAAAGCTTTTTTTCAACTTCTAAATGTTCTCACTTGTTTCGATCTATATCTAATTCTAATTCTTGAGCAATTTGCTGTAAAATAAAGAATTTTTCCAAACTATCTTGAGCAGCTTTTGAAATATCTTCTACGAATTGTCTTGATTTTTCATCTCACAATTGTTGGAAATATTGTTTTACTCAATTTTCACCTCACAATCTATCTTCTAAACTCTTAATCCTAGATTTAAATTCTTCTTGAATTAATGTCTGAGGAATTGTAATAGACATATTATTTCATCTAATATCAGAAATATACTCCTCAACTATTTTTATCAATTCATTTTCATATTTTTGCTTTTCAATCTCTCATTTTATATATGCTTTTAATTCTTTTTCATTTTTTACTTCTTTTTGATCTGGGAATAATTTTTGTATTTGCTCCTCATCAAATTCTGGTAAAATAACTTTTTTGATATCTTTGATAGTGATTTTTATCTTTTTTGGTTCTTCTTCAGATTTTTTCTTGTAAAATGTTGCTGGTAAATCTTTTTCTTTGTAAGTTATCTCAAATTCTTCTCATTTTGCTTTACCAATAAATTGATCATAAAACTTAGAGAATTCTTTGTCAGTAAATTCTGGCTCACCAAGATATGTTGTTCATTTTTCTAATTCTTCTCAGGCTTTATTTAAGAAATCTAATCAAATTTTTGATACTGTATCTTTTTCTATTTTGTCTGTATCTTGATAATCAGCATAGTTCTTTCTTAAATTTAATAATGCATCTTCAACTTCTTTATC
>JAZUKX010000069.1:0-7939 GCA_045643505.1 Candidatus Absconditabacterales bacterium
AATACAAAACCATGATTATATAACTCGAAAACATCTAATACAATGAGAAATTATCAATAAAAAAATCAATAATCGACAATCTTTTGAAATGTTTATCCAAATGTATAGTCTATATTTAGATTTAAATGATAAATTTAAAAAATTAAAATTAGATTTATGAATTAGTAATTATGAATTAGATAAATTTCAACAAATGATTTCATAAATGTTTTACAAAATAATTATTTGTAAAAATGAAAAAATGACTCAAAACATCAACAAAAATTAGTTTAAAATTTACATGATTCACTATTATTATAGTGTTTATATTTTGAATTTTATCAAATTTTGTATTTTTTAAATTACGATATACACCATTGACGATAAAGCAAGTGCATAATAAAATTTGACCAGAGATTCACAAAGAATTTCCAGAGTTCAGAAATAAATTTATAAATCAAATTACAATCAAGATAAATTCACAAGAATATCAATATTTACAAGAAAATAAAATTTTCAAAAATATTTCAAAAGCTTGAGATTTGTATTTTTATTTTGATACAAATTGAATAGATGTCTTTGTCAAGGATGTAACTCCAAATATCCAAGCTCAAAAAAATTTATTATTCATTTCTGTTTATTTATTAGTCTTTCTTTGATTTTTATCATACATTTTATCTATATATTTTGTAAAAACTTCGTTGAATAAATTAAATGATCTAGTAGAATATGTGAAAAATCTAAATTTAAACAATCTTGATAAACATTTTGAAATTGAAGGTCGTGAAGATGATGAAATCAATATTTTGGCATTAAAAATCAATGAAGCAACTGATAAAATCAATAAACAAACACTATCTCTCAAAGATTTTATCTCAAATGCTTCTCATGAATTAAAAACACCTTTGATGTCTATAAATAGCGAAATTGACTATTCTCTAAAATCAAAAAAATATCAAGAATGAATGAATAATATCAAAAATGAAATATGAAATTTAAATAATCTATTAGAAGAATTGGTATTGATAAGTAAATTAGATTCTGATTCTCCATTAAAAAAGACAAATAAAAATATATCCGAGATTGTGATTTCCACATCAAAAATGATTGAAAAAAAATACAAAAATAAATGATTGAAACTTGAAAAAAAATTAGATGATGTAGAAAAAATGGTGAATAATTGAAGTTTTGAAATTATATCAAAAAATTTAATTGAAAATGCTTTTAAATATACAGAAAAATGAAAAATCACAATTATATTAACAGATAGAGAATTTATAGTGAAAGATACATGACAATGAATAAAATCAGAGAATTTAAATAAAATATGGGAAAGATTTTGGCAAGAAGATAGTTCAAAATCAGATACAACAAGTTTTGGTTTGTGATTATATTTAGTAAAATTATTAGTAGAAAAGCATTGACGAGATATACAAGTAAAAAGTACAATCTGAAAATGAACAGAATTTAAAATAATGTGGTAATAAATATGTCCCCCTTTGTAAGGGGGATTCAGGGGGTTTAAGAAATTTCAAAGAAAAAATCCCCCTAACCCCCTTTCATAAAGGGGGTAATGTAGGCCATCATTTGCAAAGGGAGGCAAAATAATGTTCTTAATTTACAATTACAATCTTATATACTAACAACAAAATAATGAAAGTATTACTCATAGAAGACAATAAAACGATAGCCAACAATATAAAAAAATATCTAGAATTAGATAATAATTCTGTATTTATAGCTGAAAATTGATTATACGGACTCGAAGTAGCTAAAAATAATAAATTTGATGTTATCGTTTTGGATTTGATGTTGCCATGAATGAATTGAGAAGATATTTGTCATGAAATAAAAAAAGGAAATGATATTCCTATTATTATCACCACAGCAAAATGACAATTGGAAGATAAATTAGAATTATTCAAATTATGAGCTGATGATTATCTTGTGAAACCTTTTGATTTACAAGAATTAGAAGCTAGACTTATTGCTCTCACCAAAAGAACAATGAAAAAAAATCAAACAATCACAAAATGAGATATCTCAATTGATCTTTCATCTAAAAAAATAAAAAAAGATTGAGAACTAATTAAATTAACGTTAAAAGAATTTACAATTTTGGAATATTTAATCAAAAATCAAGGAATCGCTGTATCTAGGACAGATTTAATTCAAGAAGTTCGATGATGAGATAGTCGATTTGAGAGTGAATGTGATTGAAAATTAGATGTCTATATTTCTACAATCAGAAAAAAACTATGAAAAGATATCATTGAAACTATCAAATGATTTGGGTACAAAATTAATAAATAATATTCTAAATAATAAATCGTATTTTTTTCAATGGATTTTGAAAAGACAATATAATACGATGAGTAACTTTTTTCATTATTACCAATCAGCACCCCAGACAGCATTTTTAATCTTTTCAGATGGTGCTATACTAACCGCATTCACATACAGATCTGTTGTATGATTATCAAGGATATCCATATACTCTTCAACAGACAATTCATTAAGATCTTTCTTAAAAAGTTCTAATGCCACATTCCTTGTCGAACGATACTGAGTCAATGCCAAATCATAACAATCTTGATAAGACCAACCTGGCCTTTCACCATCAGAAAAAGCTATTTTTGCTAGATTTTCAGACACAATTTGCAAAGCAAAATCAATCTGATCCTCTGACAAAACAGATAAGACATTTTCCACCTTTTGAGTTTTATCGTTAAGCATTGGAAAAGTAACATTCCCAGCACTAGACAGCAAATCTGCAACTGACTCCTTACTACTCACCTGAGAGAGATTCTCCTGCTTATCACATGATGAAAGCAAAAAAGTGAGTGGAAGGGCCAAAAGAGCAATAAAAATTCTCAAAATTTTTTTCATTTTTTTTCCTTTCTTTTTTAGTGTTAAAAAATATTAATTATAAAGAACCTGCATATTTGAATGTATAATTATGCCAACAAAAAAATCAAATTAAAAAAGTCAAAGGAATATCAAACACAAAAATATTAAACTTTTTTTCAAAAAAATGAATATTCTTTGAACTGTTTTTTTATTTTCATATTAAAAAACGACTCAAAATTTAAAACAAGTCGTTTTTTATTAAAATATTTTAATTATTTTTTTATTTCATTATCAATGACCTACCTGTCATTTCAGCAGGTTTTTCAATTCACAATAAATCTAGTACAGTTGGAGCCACGTCTACTAGACCACCAGTCTCTACTAATTCGTGATGATCGTTACTAACTAAGATAAATGGTACAGGGTTTGTAGTGTGAGAAGTCCTAAATTCTGGAGTCTGATCTTCGGCATTTCCATGATCAGCAAATACCAATAAATCATATCAATTTTTCAATCCACATTCAACTAATTTTCATATACAATCATCAACTGTCTTTACTGCAGTATGGATAGCATCGATTACTCATGTATGTCAAACCATATCTCAGTTTACTAAATTTGTAATGATTAAATTATAGTCATTATTCTCCATTTTTTCACATAGAGCATCTGTGATTTCACGAGCAGACATTTCAGGTGCTAAATCGTATGTAGTAACTTTAGGAGATGGAATCAAGACTCTGTCTTCGTTTTCAAATGGAGTTTCAATTTGTCCATTAAAGAAAAATGTTACATGTGCATATTTTTCAGTCTCTGAAAGTCTTAATTGACTTAATCATGCTTTGCTTACAGCTTCTCCAAGACAATTTTTCACTTCTAATTCTGGGAATATTACTTTTGCATTCATTGGAGAGTAAAATTGAGTCATTCAGACATAATAAACATTTAGTGGAACTCTATCTCGTCCATCAAATTCTTCTTCTACTATTGCTTTTGTGAGTTGTCTTGTCCTATCTGTCCTGAAATTCCAGAAAATCATACTATCATGAGCATTTACTCATTCATATCAGCTTAATACTATTGGTCTGATAAATTCATCAGTCTCTCAAGCATTATGACAACTTTTTACACATTCAATTACATCATCACAATTGTATTCTCCTTTTGCATTTACTATAGCATTATAAGCTATTTGTGTCCTATCTCGTCTTTTGTCCCTATCCATAGCATAAAATCTTCACATAGCACTGACAATCTTTCCAAAACCTAATTCACTCAATTTTTGACTTAATTGTGCTAAATATTCCAAACTTTTTGTCACAGGAGCATCTCTTCCATCTGTAAAAACATGGATAATTACATCGTGGAAATTTTCTCTTGCACAAAAATCTAGTATAGCAAATAAATGATCAATATGAGCATGAACTCATTCTCATTGCAAAAGTCACATCAAGTGTAGAGTAGAGGAGTTGGCTTTACAATTTTCTATAGCTCATTTTATAGCTTCACTATCAAAAAAAGATCAATCTCTGATACTACGATTTATTCTTTCCAATGATTGAAACATGATCCTTCCACTACCTATAGTCATATGTCATACTTCTGAATTTCATTGGTATCCAGCAGGGAGTCAGACATCTTCACCACTAGCTTTTATCAAAATATTTGGATATTTTTCCATGATCATATCTGTATTTGGAGTATCGACTTCAGCAATAGCATTGTTTACAGGGTCTTTACGATATCCTCGTCCATCACGAATTATTACCATAACTTTTTTTGTCATATTAATATCAATTGTAACAATATAAAATATTCGAATAAGGATATTAAGTTATTTGATTCTATTTTCAAGATAAAAAAGTGTCTGAAAATTTGACAATTTTTTGTAAATTAAATATAATGATATATGTTAAGTTTTTTTTTGTTTTATTTTATATAATATAATAAATATTTACCATGAGCTATAAATCTTATTATGAAGAAACTATAAAAAATTTACGAAATGAAAGAAACGAATTATATCGCAATGAAAATAATTTCTCATCACAAGAATTTGCAAAGATGCGCCAAGATTTTTATGATAAATTTGAAAAAATCACACAGAGTCGTGAGTTTAAAATAGCAAAAAACCAAAAAATAAAATACAAACAAGAAAAAAAATTGTATGATATACTTTGTATAGAGTGTGAGAAAAAAAAACAAGAATTAAATGGTGTCAATATATCAGAGATTTGAGATGAATCTGATCCAGAATTACAAACTTTAAAACAACAAAAAAATCGCATTTGTAATGCTTATGATAAAATAGAAAGATATCATAAAATTTTAGTACAGGAATTGAAAAATACTGAAGATCTTTTGTCTGAAAAGGAACAAGATTTAAAAAAAGTTGAAAGTCAGCAAGCAGATATTGAAAAAAAGAAAAATAGCATGTCAAAAAAAATAGAATCTTTGCAGAAATATAAAGAAGATCTATGAAAATATAATCAAGAAATAGCAAATAATGAAAAAAAATTCCCAAATTTAGAAAAAAATAAAGCTGAAGCATTACAAAAAGTTAGAGATTTAAATTCTGATATCAGGCAAAAACGTTTATCAGTTATCGCAAAAACTTTAAAATTACCAGAAGCAAAAATAGAAATAATTTATGCAGATGATTATTCTAAATTAGATAATGAAAAATTACATGATATGGCTGAAATATTATGAGTTGATTTTTGAGACTTAAAGACAAATGCTGATATTATAAATACGGAAAAAGACCTATGAAAAGACAATTTATTTCGATCCCTTTATGGATATTCCGTATGATTTGATTATGATGTCTTGGAAAAAAACGAAGAATCTCAGGCCAAAGTATCCAAACTTTGTAATGATTTTGATGAATCAATAAAAGAAAATTCTATTAATAAATTTTTTGATTTGCGTCAAGATTATTTGGATTGTTGCAAAGAACTGACAAAATTAAGAAATACACAAGAGGATCTTTCAAAAAAAATTAAACAAATAGAAAATAATGTAAAAAATATGTGTAAAGATTATACTTGAGACACTATAGAAATGATCGATCAGTATATACAAGATAATGAATGAGATCCCGAAGAATCATTCCAATGTCGAATCCGTGCTGAAGAATTAAAACGTGAAATAGAAAATTTAAAATGAAAAATAATAAAACAACAAATTAATTTGAAAGAGCATTGAACTACAATTTCTCAAATAGATAAAAAAAAGAGTGAAATATTGAAAGATTATAACATAAGGAGAGATGAAGAAAAGACCAAAAAAGAAGAATTATTGAACAATAATAAGCAATATCTTCTATCTGCATATATAAAAGCTAAGAAAGACTTTGAGGAGAAATGAATAACATATAGTAAACAAAAAGAATTGTATGAAAGTGATATTAATATAACATCAAAAGATTTGATTCGCTTTATTCAATGAGATATAGATAGGACTGAAGATGAGTTGTCTTTTTATAAGCAATATTTTGACTCTCTAGAATCATGGTGGGAATTGTGATATGTCGCACCTATTACGATTGAAGACTTAAAAAGGAGATTATGACTTGATGCTAGTTCTTCATTTCTAGAATTGATGGATAAGATATTTTGAAAAAAAGAAAGTGCTGATACACAGAGACAATCAATACAACAACCCGTAACGCAAAAAAGGAGAAGAGTCAGAATTGGATGCAAAAATGAACCTGTAAAAAATAAATTATCAAAAAATGATGCTTTAGAGAAAATAAATTCAATAATATTTAAAAATGATTATCGTTATTTAGAAGATGAAGATGTAAAAATTTTTATCAATTATATCAGAGAACAAGAGTGAAACAGAGCTGATACAGTAAAATATCTAGATACAAAATTATGGAAAAGGATTTTGCGATTTTATTTGAGGACAACTCAAGAAACTTCATTTGAATGAGAATCTGAGAAAAAAAATTTTGAAAAAATGCAACAAAATATTTTATGAGCTAATTGCCCATGATTTTTCGAAAAAATCTCTAAGCTTAGTCAATCTAAACTTGATACACTTTATGATATGATAAAAAATGCAAAGTATGACTATACTAGTCCTTTATTTTCAAGTGAGACATTACTTGATTTGATTTCATCATACGATAAATTGTCCTGAGATAAAAAATCATTGATTTATCTATTATCATGCAATATCTTTAGTACAAATAATAGATATGGAAAAAATGAATTAAAATTGATTATTGAAAAAATGAGTGTCTTTAATTGTATATATAATGGACCTACACCAGCTGAAGTATTCGATATTACCCGTATAGAACAAAAGAAAAGAATTTTGAGCTGATTATGATTCAGATTTATTGATCCTGATTTTCAAAAAGATTTTGATTTAACAGCTTTTGATTATACTAAGTAAATATTATAAAAAAATATCATATAATATATATTTGACCAAATTTTATCGTAAAAAATTTGACAAATAATACATTTTAGATTATAATACTATATGGTTTATACTTTTTAATATATATGATATGAATGAAGATTTAATATTAACTTTACAAAATTATTGATTTTCAGAGAAAGAAGCTAAGGTCTATCTTGCAGCACTTTCTTTGTGATCAGCACCAGCTAGTACTATAGCTAGACATTGTAATGAAAATAGGACCACCGTATATTCAATATTGTGAGATTTAGTAAAAAGGGGATTGTTTTCTACAGTAGTCAAAGATGCAGTAACATACTATATACCTATGGATCCAGAGCTATTTGTAAAACAATATGAAGAAAAATTGAAGACATTACAAGAAAAATTACCTGAATTAAAAGCTATGTATAGTATGTTTTGATGATTGTGAAAGATAAAAACCTTTGAATGAAAAAATGCTTTGAAAAATTTGTTTCTAGAATTAGCTACAACAGATGTTGATGTAAAAAGTTTTCAATGAACAATTGTGATGAAAGATTATGCATCAATATATCCAAAAGAAGAAATAAATTTTTATAGACAAGAAAAAATTAAAAAATGAATAGTTACGTATAGAATAAAATCAGATAAAAGATTCAATCAAGATGATGAAATAAAAAAAGATGTACAAAAAGAATATAAAAGAAAGAAA
>JAZUKX010000070.1:0-5957 GCA_045643505.1 Candidatus Absconditabacterales bacterium
ATTAAGTGTCTTTGGAAATGTAGACAATAGTATACCTAGTGGAATAGTTAGGTCAAATACATCTAATTCTGCATGATGGATTTCTTGATATATTGTTAATAATAAAGAAGTTTCATGGGATTATATCACAAATCCAAATTGAATATTTTATAATACAAATCCATTTTTAAATTGGAATGTTACATGATTTGATCAATTGAGATGAAGTAGGTCGCTGTCATATGTTTCTAACTATTCATATGGAAGTGGAATCAAGACTCAGCAACAGCCAGTAGCATGGGTATGAAATACAGTGACAGCTGTAGGAAACTATGATAGTGGTAAATATATAGGATGAAATACAATCAAAATGTATTGAGATTTGTTGGTGCCATCAGTAATTTCGTCATCATTTTATGTGACTTGAGTAGCAGCATGAGTACCTACATTTGATGAATATGCACTTTTGTGAATTCCTTGATGAAATATAGGTTATAGAAATAAGTGAAGTAGCTCTCTTGTGTCATGAGCTACTGGAAAATTAATAGTACAATTGTACAATGAAGAATTTTCTAGCAGTGAGTGGAACCCTGATCTTGATAATATAACTCATTTCCAAAAAGATTTAGAAATACTTCGTCCTATATCTTGTCTATCTACTTGGGATAATGATAATTATCTAAATAGTTGATTTTGGAATAGTTATGCGTGAAATAATCAAACATGACATCAACAAGTAATCTGTGCTTTGTATGGAAGTGGAAACTGAGATAGGACAGCATATACAGAGCATTGGACATGATGGGATACAGCACAATGTCCATTATCTTCTATGAATGTAATAGAGACAAGTAGCTTGTGAGGAAATAGTCAGTTAGCAGATAATACAATTTATGTACTTACTGCTTGATCAGTAAATTGAGGTTATCGTATGTGAAAGTGTTCTGCTATAGTAAGTAAAGTAAATGGAGGTACTACATTAAACTTTAACGATTGATCTTATGGTGTTTATTCTTCATGAGATAATAATATTATACTTGATAATTTAAATATTCGTAATTGGAGTATTTGAGTAAATCTTTATCAAATGAATAATGCGACATTGCATAATTTAGAAATTTCTGTGTATACAAAATGAATAAGTGCTCAGTATTCTGATTCTGTGATAGTTGATGATGTTGATGTCCATGGATGGCAATGAAGTGAAGATTGAATGGAGTTTCATTGATCAAATAATATAAAAGTAAATAATTCAAAAATTGATTTGTTTGGAGCTTGAATTGATTTACGAGATATTAAGAATATATCTATAGAAAATTCCTATATTTATAATAATAATGGAATATGAATAATTGCCAAATCTAATTTGGTTTGATGATATTTGGATAATTTAAATGTATATAACAACTTAGGTAACTGAATAAAAATTGTAGGTAGTGATACTAAATATGTATCGATTAATAATACTCAAGTATATAATAATGGTAAATGAGGCGTATTGTGTGTAGATGCAAAAAAATTTGTATTAAATAACGTACAGGTATATAATGAAGATAGTTCATATAACTGAGTTGATATATCTTGTCAAGATGTGATGCTTAATGATGTGATGACTTATAATGTTTGACGTTGATTATATATTTCTAGTGCTACATATTATGGAAATTTAAATAGTTTTTGAAATAATAATTCAGATTATACGAATAGTGTTAATGCTTGATCTGCTATGAATAGTAACGGTGTAAATTGGTCAGCAGGAAGTTATTCGACGAATTGATATTTGTCTTGGGATATGGTTACAAATCCTGTTGCATGATCTACATATATGCTTGATTGGACTACATGAGCTTTTGCAGATGTGAATAAAGGATATTTGTCAAATTATAATACTCAAAGAACTACGGCATATTCTTATGGAAGTGGAATTAAGACACAACAACAACCAGTGATGTGGAGTGGAAATACTTTAGTGGCTACTTGAACTTATGATAGTAGTAAATATATTTGATCTGATGTTGTGAAACTGAAATGAGCATTACAAATTCCATCTCCTATTCAGTCTAATACTTTTTATGTGACTTGAGTAGATAATTGAACTCCTACATTTAATAAATATTCGCTTTTTGGAAATAAAACTACAGCAAACGCAAACATAAATAAATGAACTCGTACTCAAGTAACTATGAATTCTGGAGCCGATTTCTTGGTGACTCAAATATATCAAACTAATAGTGGAATTTTTGCAACTCACTTTGAAAAATCAGCTGCTATACAATGAGATACGACTCCTCCAACTATCACTATAACAGGTCCAAGTAATGGTTGTGCAACATGAAAAACTATCAAAGCAAATGTGACTGATGCAGGATGAGTTAATTTCATAAGGTATATAAAAATAACAAATACTACATGTAGTGCAAATACTTTTGCTTGAATTGCATGAACGGCTTATACAAACAATTCAACGATTAATTTAAATTCGTGAGATAACAATAAATATTTCTGCTTTGAGGCTAGGGATGATGCAGGAAATATAGCATATAAAGTATCTAATCAAATCACAGGAATAGGTGGTAATACAGTATCTTTTGGTACAGCGACATTATTAAGTCCTACGAATTGAGCTTATACATGAATACATACACCAAGTTTTACTTGGTCTGCTATTTCAACATGAGCATCTAAAATAGCTGATCCTTGCTCTGTTTTATCTTGATATGAGATTCAAATTTGTACTAATTCTTCGTGTGGTGGTACTAGTGTATTGTTTACGAGTCTAGTGAATCATACAGGACATACAACACCATATTTAAATGATTGAAAATATTATTGGCGAGTGAGATGAATAAATAAGGCATGAGTAGCTGGTGATTGGTCACAAATTTGGAATTTTACGGTGGATACGGTGGCTCCAAATTGTATATTTACTCAACAACCAAGTAATACAAGTTTATATGTGTGATGAACATGAACATTTAAGGTAAAATGTACGGATACTAATGGAATAGATCAAAGTCATCCATCTGTAGTTTCAGTGCCTAGTGGTGCACTATCTTTTTCATCTCCTAGTGTATCTAGTTTAGCTACATGATATGAATATACATATACATATACAGCACAAAGTATATGAAATGCTGGTATAACATTTAATGCAAATTCAGTGGAAGATCCAGTATGACATCCAAATCAATTAATATCGTCATCAAGTTCTATTACAGTAAAAGATTGATGTATGAGTGATTGGAATAATGATAATTTCTTGGATAGTAGTTTTTGGAAAGAATATGATACTATGGCAATATCTAATGAAACTACAGAACAGAGGAATGCCCGTTTAAGGTGATGGGTAATCTGTGCATTGTATGGAAGTGGGCAAAATGATAAGACAGCATATACTAAGTATTGGACATGATGGAATTGGTGAAGTAGTTGTGATGTAGTGAATATGAATGTAGAAACGGTAACAACTTTGCCTACTACGTTAGCATCGAATACTATTTATATATTGAATAAAAAGGATGTTTATTTATCTTGAAAGATAAATATGCCAAATTGTACGGCAGTAATAAGTAAGTCTAAATGGTTATCTCCTTTTAATATGAGTTATAAAACTTCGATATTGACAGGTGGTAACAGTTGATATATGTTTGATTTTACAGGTCATAGCTTTTCTATTTTGGATAATTTAATTTTATCAGGAGAGTTATCTAATATTAATTTGAGATGAACATCAAATACAATTAATAATGTAGAAATGTGAGAAATCGTTGGAACTGTCCCTAATTATGGTTGATTATCTATAAGCTGAGATTATAATAGGATAAATAATTTAACAGTTTATCATAAGATAATTGGTATAGGTTTGTCAAATTCAAATAATAATAAATTAACTAATTTGGATGTATATTGAGTTACAGATGCATGAATAAGGTTAATGTGATCAAATAATAATGTTATAAGTAATGGACAATTCCATGAAACTGCAGGTTATGATTATTATTTAAGCGCAGCATGAGATTATAGAGCATGAATAAGATTCTTTTCTAGTACAAATGATGGTTGATCGCAGGTTGAATCTAATTACAATGTGTTTAATAATATACAAGTATATGATAATATTGTGTGAATTGATATGGCATGGCTTTGACAAGGACAGTGATGAATATTTAAAAATAATGTATTTAATAATGTACAAGTATATAATAATAGTTGACATTGAATTTGGTTAAGTAGGATAAATGAGTCTTGAGATTGGTGAGCTATCAATACAATATTGAATGATGTTTCAGTATATAATAATGGATGATATTGAGTATATTCAAATTCATTTAGTTCAAATAAATATTATTGAGATTTTTATTATGCTAATAATGCTACTAATTATACTGGAATTACAGCATGAACTGCTAATTCAATATTGTCGAATTGATCATTATCATGATTTACTTTGAATTGGAATTATATAACAAATCCTCGTATTTCAGGATATTATATTATGCCATGGACAAATTCTTATTCAGATCTTAGAAAAATATCTTATTATTCATGATGAGGTTTTGAAATTTCTGGAACATGATCTTATATGCTTGTGTGATGACAAGCAAAAATAAATGGATATTCATATTGAATAAAAACAAAAACACAGGAACAGCCAATGTGGTATAATGGAACAACATTGACATTATCAGATTTGCCGTATGATCCTAATAATTATATTTGAAGTAACTTAAAAAAGAGAGATGGATATTCTGAAATTAGTTGTGGTCCTTTGTTAGCTGGTCTTGGAAATTCTGTATCATTATGTTCTAGTACAGATTACCTTAAATTATCACAAGTTGTACCAGTGACACCATGAGGTATGTCTGTGGCCGAAATGGCTTATAGTTGTACAGTTACATGACATGCTTATGGAAATACAGATATAAATAAATTTTCAGTATTTCATATAAAATCGTCAAGTGCTAATACTAAACCTGGACAAACTATAGATACATCTACATGAATAAATTTGCCTTGATCAAATTCTTCGCTTCAAAATTATATCGTAACACAAATATGGTGAGATAGTTATTTTGCCACTCACTTTCAATGAAAGAATGATAATTCATGTACAACAAATCCAAGTGCTCCTACATTGGTAAGCCCTACAAATTGACTTACTATAAATACAAATACTGTTACATTGACATGGACAGCATGATCGGTGGTTTGTGGAACATTATCTGGATATCAATTACAGATATGTAGAGATACTTCTTGTACTGATATTTATCAGACTATTGATACTTCAAATTTAAGTAAAACTATATCAGGTTTGTCTGATGGAACGTATTATTGGAGAGTAATGGAAAAAGATAGTGAATGAAATCGAAGTAATCGAACTTCAGTTCGAAGTTTTACTATAAAGACAAGTTTGACATGTAATCAGAATTGGAATAATGATAATTTCTTGAGTGGATGATTCTGGAGTCTGAATCCAACAGATGATGCGATAATTTGTGCATTATACGGAAGTGGACAAAGTGATAAGACAGCATATACACTTGGATGGAGTGGATTTACATGGTGAACTAGTTGTAATGTATTAGCTATGGATGTAGAGCATACAAATACTTTGCCTACAACTTTGTCTGGTAATACGATTTATGTATTAGAGACAGGAAAAGTGATAAATACTGGTGCCATAGATATGGCAAATTGTAGTGCAATAGTAAGTAGGAGTGGAAGTGTGTTGTATAGTATTGATCAGATATCTGGTAAGGGAAGAATTTCTATTGAGTGAAAACAATATGCGATATTAGATAATTTTAGTGTAGATTGAAGATCTACCTGATGAACAATGCTTTGAATATACCTTTCAGGTTCGAATAGTGTTACATTAAATAATGTGTCAACTTATAATTGTGTATATTGAGTGTATTTGCGAAATTGAAGTAAAGTCGGATCGTAGCCATGTCGTTCTGTGAGCCAAGGAGTTG
>JAZUKX010000071.1:0-5859 GCA_045643505.1 Candidatus Absconditabacterales bacterium
GTTTTTTTTGCTCATTTTAGTATTATGAAATTAAAGATTATATCTTTTTATGTTTTTTGTATTGAAAAATGGTAATTATAGCGATTATAGTTGGGATTTTAATGTTTATGGTTTTAGTAATTTTGCATGAATTATGACATTTTACTGCTGCAAGAAAATCTGGAGTAAAAGTTTTAGAGTTTTGAGTTTGAATCCCTCCGAAAATTTGCAAATTGTGAGAGGATAAAAAATGAACTGAATATACAGCAAATATTATTCCATTGGGGTGATTTTGTAGGCTAAAATGAGAAGATCCTACTGATTCTGCAGATTTTTATGCTCCAGATAGTTTTATGTCTGCGTCTTTTTGGAAAAAAATAATTATTTTGTTATGATGAGTTTCTGCGAATTTTTTGATAGCTTGGATTATATTTACGATTGTATTTTCGGTATGAACTACGCCGATTTCTATTTTGCCTGAAAATGCAATAAAATGAGAAAGTACAAGCCTTTTGATGCCTACTTATTCTTTTTTGGAATCTGAGTGACTTTTGACTGGAGAAAAAGTAGAAGTTCCGTTATTGGTGGAAACAGTATCGCCTAATTCATTAGCAGAAGAAATTTGAATTCAAAATTGAGATATATTTCAAAAAATTAATTGAGAATCTGTAAATGTTTGGAATGTCTCAAGTGTATTGAAGTGATTGATAGGACAAGATGTGAATATTGACTATATTAGAGATTGAGAAGAAAAAACAGTATCTACACATTGTCCAGATGATAGTTGTGTGTTATGAATTGCTTTTACGACATCATGAACGTTAGATTTGGCTCCTATTAAATATTCTGTGCCAAAGGCAATGTGGATGTGATTAAAAGAAATTTGAGCACAATGGAATCTGACATTTTCTGCATTGTGAAATCTTTGTAGGAGCATTTGATCTATGAATTGAGCAACTATAAAGTCTTCATTAAACAATCTTTCATGACCTGTTTGAGTTATAAAAGTATGAGAAAGTTTGATTGCCAGTTGAGCTTGGATATTGTATTTAGCATTTGCTTGAATTATATCGTTAGCACTAGCAATATTTAATGTTTTACCAATTCCTGCTTTGGATTGAGGTAGAGTGGTTGGTGTAATAATTCAAAAAGTATTTAGGATAAAACCTGAAAAATATTTTGTTTGAGAATGATATGTAAATACTGTGTTCTTTGTTTTGCTTATGATTTTAGGAATTTATATTATATTGAAAGATTTAGTTGTTTATCGATGAATTCCAATCCCTTTTATCGGGTAAAAAAATAGTTATTGATTAAAAAAAATGTCATTTGGATGTCCGTGTATTCTTTAACTTTGTCCGAATGACATTTTTTATGTTATTGTTATTTATTCGCAGTCTTTATTTTGTACTATAGCTTCAAAAATGTATGCTTGTTTTGTATATTCAGGCAATGTTTCATTTAACATATCTTTGTCTTCGCTTTGTAGATTTTTGTATGTTGTTTCTAGGTCGTTAAATTGTTCGCTTGTGATACATGGATTGTTTTCAGCCATTGTGATTAATTCTTTGTAATATTTTTCTATACTGTATTTGTTCTCTAATAAATCTCAATTTGATGAGAATCGGTTATGTCGTACTACTTCTACTTTTTGTCGTAACACTTCAAATCCTGAGAATACACTAACTTTTTCTGCAGGATGATTTTGTAAATATCATCGACACATTCACAGTAAAACAATTCAAATAATAAATTTTATAATATTTCATTTAAATTCTTTTTTTTGATCTTTATTCATTGTAATGTTAATAAAAAAATAAATTCCGTGTTTGTTTTTGTATTGTTTTTGTTTAGTTTTTCAATACTATCTTGAAAAAGGTTTTATAATTTTTTGGTTACTTATGAAAAAAGTGTTTGTTAATTGTCGAATTATGCCAGGTGGAGTTTTAAATGTATTAGAACATTTAATTTTAAATGAAAACTATACAGAATCAAAAATTTTTTCACTTTTTTCTGATAGAGCTGAATTGGTCGTGTGAGAAAAAAAAATTCAGATTGTAACGGCTTTACCAAAGTGGCTGAATAATCGATTTTTATATTGTACGAGACATCATATTAAATTTATTTCATCAATTTTTGATTATCGTAATTTGATGATGATTTATCCGTTATGTATGAGAGTTTTGTCTCGTAAAATTAAAAAATATAATCCAGAAAAAATTATAATATCTTCGTTTGCAATTGCAAAAAATATATCTGTATCAAATGTGTATAAAAAATTATATTTACATTCTCCAATGCAGTATATATGGAGTCATTATGATGAATATACAAAAAAATTAAAATGAGTAAAATGATTGTTGTTTAAATTTATTACTCCTAGACTTAGAAAACGAGATAAAAAATTTACACAATTTGATGAAGTAGAATTTAATAGCCAATATACAGCTAAACTTGCAAAAGATTTGTATTGAATAGAGTGAAAAGTTGTTTATCCAAAAATAGATTCAGTATTCCAGACCTCTACAGTAAATTTGCAGCCAAGTAATTATTATATTTATGTGTGAAGAACTGTAAAATTTGTAAAAGAAGTAGACAAAATTATTAAATTTTTTAATGAAATTAGACAGCCGCTTTTGATTATGTGAAGTGGTCCTGATGAAATTTATTTAAAATCAATAGCTTGAGATAATATTATTTTTATTTGATGGATTTCAGATCCAAATGAAAAAATGAATATAATTCGTAATGCGAAATGATTGATAAATATTACAAAAGAAAGTTTTTGAATTTGCACAGCTGAAGCATTGCTTTGCTGAGTCCCAGTTTTTGGTTTTAATGACTGAGCTTCTGTTGAATTAATTGATGCGGATTCTTGAGTGCTGGTATCCGATAAAACTCATGAAAATTTAGTTTCAAGTTTCCAAAAATTTTCTGAAACACAATGGAATAGAGAAAAAATTCAGAATAGAGCAAGAAAATTAATAATTAATAATTAATAATTAATAATATTTGGTATACTAGAATATTTTTTATTTTTTTGTGGCTTTGAAAGTTTCTTATTCCCGATAATATAATATTATTTTTCGATTATATATATAATCCTTTGTATATCTCATTCAAAAAGTGAATATTTGTGTTCATTTATAATTTTTAATTTATATTTTTTACACATTTCTTGTAAGATTCAATATTCTGTTTTATCGTATTGTTTGTAAAAAATAAAATATCATCATTTTTTTAGTAAATTATAACTTCGTGGAATGATTTTGTCTATATATCATACAGCTCTTGCTGTAATATAATCAAATTTTTCACTATAACCTTCAATTCTTGTTCGCATACATTTTGCATTTTTAATTCAAAGCTTTTCTATCATCTCATTCACTGCATCTACTTTTTTTCTCCTGGCGTCGATTCAAATGAAATTAATATCTGGATTTGTCATGGCTAATGGAATTAACGGAAATCATCATCAAGTACCAATATCACAGACCTTTTTTCATTTCCAAAATTTAAAAAAAGTATTTAATTCGATAGAATCTAAAATATGTTTTGTCATTATTCAATCTTTATCTCTGATTGCACTGAGATTTAATTGAGAATTTTTTTCCAAAAAGACATTTATGAGTTCTTCCCACATTATTAGGATAATAATTTATAAATTACCTTTTATTTTATAAAAATAGTTTTGTTTTTCAAAGATTTTTTTAATGAACAACGTGGCTGTCGATGATGGCTGTATCTCAGGCAGAGATTATTCCAATTAAAGGTTCATCAGATCTACCGTTTTCTGTAATTAATAAAATTCAAATTTGTAGTCAATTATCTTTTTTATTTGCAAATAATTTATCTACTTCATATACATTTACCATTCTACTGATAAACTGAACGTAATTTCTATCGTTAATTAATTTTATATCTCATACTTTTGCAAGATTTAAATTATTATTTTTATTTTCAGATAGCCATTGTAAAATATTACTTTCGTTTAATAGTCATACAAATTTATTGTCTCTATTGTAAACTGGTATGTGAGAATAATTGTGGTTTTGCATTGTGTGTACGATATCGATTAACTTGTCATCATATTTACACGTGAATACATCTTTTTTGAAAATATCAGCACATCTTGGTGGCTTTTTTATATCATGGACGTATTTTTCTAGGTATTGAATTGCATATTCTGTTGGTTGAATATATGTATGTCAGTCCATTTTAATTCCGTGTGTGATTTGATTTCTAATTTCTCCTATATATTTTAATTGGAATTGATGTAATTTTACAAATCGAGAAATAAAATAATCTCATTCACTGATTCTTTTGATTTTTTCATTATATGGAATAAATACATTTAATCCTAAAACTTTATCGAAGTATTTGTCGATTTGATTAAATAGAGATAAAAATCTCATTACTGGTTCTGGAGTGTTTCATTCTCTTGACATATATTGTCTTATAGCTCTTTTGCTTTCCATAAAAAAATTGTATGTAATAAAAACTACATATATTATACGCATAAATGTTTAAAAAAGCAAATTTTTGGCTATAATGTATAGTCTATATTATCTGTGGATTTGTTTGTTGTGTCTTTTGTATCTTCTGAATTGTATTCTCATTCTCAATTTATATTTGTTCATAGTGTTTCCATAATATTCGCTAGTATTGAATTTGCTTTTTCATTAGCTGTTTCTAAAATTCCAGCATCGATAGCTTCTTGTTTCATTTGTAACTTTGCGGCGTTTCTTAGCTCTGTTTCCATGTTTGTATTTCATCAGCCAGCTAATATTCATAGTTGTCTTTGAGGAATAGCATTGTCATCAATAGAGACATATAAGATTTCTGCTTCAGGTAGATTTATGTTTATACTTCAATCTAAATGTCTAGTTATGTCTTCTTTTGTCACCTTTTCTAAATCAATTCATGCAACAACTTTTCAAGTTAAACTGAATTCCATTGAATCTTGAAATAGAAATTTATTTACGTAATCATCAATATCTGTTCATTCTATTCGATCTCATAAATCTGTATTTGCAGATATTGTTTTTGATATTGTAATTTCTGCTGTCTCTAATTTACTTATCGTGTGCAATTGTGATAATATAGTATCTTTGCTTATTAAATTTATATCTCATTTTTGACGATCTTTTTTGAAAAAACTTAGTCATATAAATAATATTGTTAAAATTACAATACATACGAAGATGCGTGAGATATATTTTAATACATTCATATTGATAGTGTAGAAAAAATAAATATATACATTTTTATGTATACTTTATTATATTTATTTAAATCTTTTTATCAAATAAAAATTCTTATCATGGAAAAAAGAGAAAAAATAATTATGTATTTTGTTTTTTTATTATGTATATTGTTAATTTTTGTTTGAATTTATTTTATTATTTGTAATAGTAGACACTATGTTTGCTTTGAAAATAAATGTTTCCAAGTTGAAATTGCGGCGACAGATGAATCTAGACAACAATGATTAATGTATCGTGAAAGTTTGGATGAAAATAAATGAATGATTTTTGTTTTTCAGAATGAATGAATATTATCTTTTTGGATGAAAAATACATTGATCCCTTTGGATATGATATGGATAAAAAATATCGATTGAGAATATAGAGTTGTTGATATAATGGTAGCAGAACCTTGTGTTACTGAAAAATGTGATATCTATACGCCTGCTTGAGAAGCTTGATTTGTATTGGAAATTAATTCTTGATTAACTGAAAAATTTGATATAAAAGTTTGAGACTTAGTATATTTGGATAATATTGTAAAATAGATCACTATATGTTCAAAAAAAATGTTCTTTTTTGGTCAAAAAATAGATTGACAATCTAAATGAAATTATTATATTAAATTTATTAT
>JAZUKX010000072.1:0-16328 GCA_045643505.1 Candidatus Absconditabacterales bacterium
GTTCAACTTAACTTGACAAAAGTGTTAAAATTTATAATATTATATTGCAAAAACAAAAAACAAAAAACAAAAAACCAAAAAACCAAAAAACAAAAAATAAAAAAAATGGAAGAACAAATAAACAAATTCTTTGAACTTTCAAATAGAAGTTCATTATTGAAATCCCGAGTTGCAAATGAAAATACAGATGGAAGTCTTCAGTCTGAATTAGACTTCTTGTCAGTATTTCCAAAACTTTGTTCTTCATTATTCCTTTGGTCTAGTGGAGGAGATGAAGAGGCTAAGACACGCTATAGGAGCACGATGTGTTTCTATGGATACTATGTTAAAAAGTCATTTTCAGTGGAAGCTGAAATTTCAAGCCTTGCAGAAAAACTCGATTATATCGAGTCTAAACTTACATAACGAAAATTTTATAAAGTCCTGCGATAATTTATCGTAGGACATTTTTTATTAGTTCAAAACTGAATATTTATACAAAAAAAACAAAAAGACTTGACAAAATAAAAAATCTGTATATAATCACAATCGCCAATTTAAATTCTAATAAATTCATGGCAACAAACAAAAAGTGTATAGTACAAAAGAACTGTTCGAAGTTTTGTGTAGTGGCTTTGAGCATGTTCGTAGTGAGTACAGCTTTAGGAAACTCCGTTTCTGCGGCAGATGTATATCCTACAATTACTTCTACACAGCCTACATCAGCATCTACGACATTGAGTGATGTTCGATGAAATGTAACAGATTTCGTTAGGTCTTGATTAGAAAAAAGTACATCAGAAAATGACTTTACAATTCTTACAAGTAATACAACCAAATCTGACTCTACAAAGACACAAACGCCTAAAAAAGTGACAGTAGAGGATTCATCTTACAGTAAATTAAGTTTCGTTGATATTGCTGATAGTGAATATGGTTATTATATTGAAGAGTTGGCACAAAAAGGTATTGTATCAACCAAAAACGACAAGTTTTATCCAGATAATTATATTCGTTTAAACGAATTAGCTAAAATGATTGTAAATTCTTATCGTTATAGGGTATGATATTCATTAAATTCAGATGCTGGTCTTTCAAACAACAATTATTTCGATGCTATAATGCCTAAATATTATAATACAGCATACGAAATGTGATTATTAGAAGGTTTATCTAATGTAGAAGATTATGAGAGATTTGTCTCTCAAAAAGACTTCGAAACTGTTTTGAAAAATTTTCAAGAACAATTTCCAAATTTAATTCATTTACATTATTATCAAGAACCAGAGGAGCCTAAAACTCTGAAAAGATGATATGTAAGCAAAGCTCTTTATAGGACTTTGATGTTGGATTTGCAGTGAAATATATCTTATGGCGATTCTGCTTACCATAAATATGCAAATGCTATCCAAATGTTAGCAGATCTTGGAATTTCAAATACAGGAAATGTAAACTTTAACCCTGATCAAAATATCACTCGTGGTGATTTCATAGTGTTGCTTACGAAAGCTTATTTGCAGAAAACAAACTCAAAGTTGGTCATAAATAGTCCAGACTTTTGAGTAAGCGATTTGGATTATAATTCTCCATATGCTCAATATGTATTGTATGCAAAAGAAAATTGATTTATTGATTATCTTTTACAAACTCAGAGATGAGAGACTTATATCAAATTGAATGATACTATGTCAAAACATGAAGTATATCATATCTTGTCACAAGTGGCATGATTTAATATGGAATACGATGTGGATCAAGCTGATCAAGAAAAAATTACAAGATGAGAAATTGCTCAATTGTTGGTCGATAGTTTTTGATTATGAAATAGACATATTCAATTGTTCTCAAAAAATGGTCAATTGTGAACATTGATATCTAATATAAAATGATCAATAGCAAAATGAAAACAATTAGCATCATTATTATAATGCTTTTATATACCTAACAATACCTTTATATTTTAACTAAAAGAGGATGGATTCAAATCTGTCCTTTTTTTTATTTTTTGTGTCATTTCGAAGGAGTAAAGCGACTGAGGAATCCATGGTGCTGAATGTGGATTTTCCTTTTGTGGCGAAATGACGGTATGTATGTCATTCTGAGGAACGAAGTGACGAAGAATATAATTTTTATATCTTTCCTTGTTAGAGTGTGGCACGGCACTACGTTCAGGATGACATGTGGGGTGTCATTTCGACCATAGGGAGAATTCCATAGACTGCGTATGTCATTTTGAGAGAGCGAAGTGATCGAATAATATAAGTACTACCAGTGTTTTTTGTATATTAAATAATATAAAACAACTTTTTAGTAAAAAAAGTCCTCAAAAATTTGCATTATTTTATATTTTGGATTATAATAAGATGAAAAAAAGTTTTATTATTTATTAAATTAAAAAAAATGAAAAAATTTACTGAGCACATGAAAAACCAAAGAGAAAAAGTACATTTTCATGCAAAAAAGGTTCATGCGCATGTTAGAAAACATCACAAAAAATATTTATTTGGAATTGCATCTGCTGCATTTTTAATAAAAATTGTACCGGTATTGATTGCTTGATTATTTACCGCTCATGTAAATTATTCTTTTGCGAATGATAATCCAGAATTATCTTGATTGTGTGAATCGTGAAATATAGAGATTCAATCTCCATCAGAAAATGCCGGAATAACAACAGAAGAAATAGAATTAACTTGGAATTTAGTGAATAATGCTGATTGTAATGGAAAAACATTTAATGTAAGTCTTTATAATGAAGATAACACAGACACTCCTTTGTTCTCAGATACAGTTTCTTCAGATAGTAGTCCTTATAGCACTGGATTTTTATGAGAAAATATAAGTGCTTACTTTAGAATATCCATACTTTCATGAGATGATATCGTAGGTTCAATTGATTCGCCTGTCTTCGTAATCAATAATCAACCAGAAGATTCAGATGTTATGTGTACATCATGAGATATTGAAATTACATCGCCAGTATCATGAACAACAATAACATGAACAGACGTAAAATTAGAGTGGAATTTAAGTTGAACAGCATGTGCTTGACAAGAATTTACAATAAAAATGAAAACCTGAGATTCTGACTATACTTATTTGTGAACATGATTGGCAGAATCTAAAAAATTTGATACAACAGTATCTACATGAATGTCATGAACAGCTCAATTTGCGATATATTCATGATGAGAATTATTAGTTGAATGACCTATTTTTACTGTAAATGTAGACTGAGATAGTTCTGAGAATACATGATGAAATAATTCTTGAAATACATGATGAAATGATTCTTGAAATACATGATGAAATATTACATGACAAGCAAATACAAATATTTGTACATCTTGAAATATTACAATCACTTCACCATTATCATGACAAAAATTAAAATCATCAGATGTAAAATTAGAATGGACTTTAACATGAAATGCATGTAGTGGAGAAGACTTTGTTATTAAACTTTTTGATTCTTGATATGAAGTGATATGAGTTGTCCCTGCTAATAGTTGAAATTTTATCTATACGTGAATTTCAGGAGAATATAAACAAGTCAATTTTGCAATATATTATACATGAGAAGATAATGAATTAACTTTATTAAAACAATGAGATTCATTTATTGTTGATAATCAATCGCCAACAATTACAGGTGTGACACACGTATTTAACCCAACAAGGACCAATTTATTTTGATTAGATGATAAAGTATATATTTCATTTACATGATCAGAAGAACTTACATGAATCACAGTAAATGTAATGGGTAAAAATGCGGAATTCTCATGAAAAAATGGATTAACATACTCATATGTAGCTACTATTAGTACATGAAATAATACTTGAAATTTAGAATATAATATTTCTTTCCAAGATATAGCATGAAATAGCTGAGAATCCTATCATACAATTGATACATGAAAAACATTGGATGTAGAAAATCCAACAATTAGTGGAAATATTGTGTTTGAAAATAAGAGTGGTTATGCAAATGTCTCATTAGATATTTCTGAGACTTGAAAAATTTTATTTACATATACAATATCAGGAGGAGCTAATACATGGACAGTTTCATGATGAAATACAAAATCATTTTCATCTAGATTGCAAAAAGCAAAAAATTATAGTTGATCAAGGATTTATAAATATGTAGTCACAATAGAAGATTTGGTTTGAAATAAAAATTATTATGGTTGAACATTCCAATTCAGTTGAGATACAATAAATCATACAATGTTAAATACTTGAGATAGTATATTATCTGTACATACATGAGTGAGTGTCCTTGGAACTTTAAGAGCAGAAGTTCCCGTATTCTCTGGTTGTAAAGCAGAAATTAGACGTTGAATTGACAGAAATTCTTATGTAATACAAGAAAAAACATGAACAGATATTTATTTGACAATAGAATTACCTAATTATTCTGATTCTAAGTTAAATACGAGTACAAATAATTTAGTGACAATAATCAAAAGAGCATTGAGTCAAAAAAATAATATAACACAAGGCAAAATAGATGCTTTTGCTACAGATTTTAATAATTATTTATTAGTGCTAAAAATGAAAAAAGATACTAATCCTTGTGGAAATTCAATGAGTATATTACCAGGATTATATATGTCTAAATTTTTGAAATCATTAAAGAACTTAGAATTAATCAAGTAAAATATTATTCAATTATTTCAACAATCCTTTTATCTCAATCTTTTTGAATTTTAACTGTAATATAATTTGATATATCCAGACTATCAATAAAATTTGGCCATTCAATAGCGATATATTCATGATTTGAAATTTGATCATTTATTCATTTTTCCCAAATATCGTTTTCATTTTGAATTCTGTACATATCTATATGTAATAATTTTCAATTATAGGAATTTAAATAAGCATAAGTAGGACTTTGGACTATATTTTCATCAATTCATAGACCGTGTGCAAATCATTTTGTCAAAAGTGTTTTTCAAGCTCATAAATCTCATTGTAACAAAATTACTTTATATTTTTGAGATAATTCTTGTCATAATTTAAACATTTCATCTGGAGTATTGATTATCATGATAATTTATTAGTAATTAAAATTTATCCATGTACTCAAAATATAATTATATTATTAATTATTGATTTTAATTCAACAAAATATACGATAAATAGAAATTGTTTTAAAATTATAATTTTTATTATGAAAAAATTTTATTTGATTGATTGATCTTGATTCCTTTATAGAGCTTACTATGCTTTTCCAGAAATGCCAGACCAAGATGGTCATAATATAAATACTGTATATTGATTTTTCCGTATGTTAATAAAAATATTCCATGAAAAGCCTGATTATTTTGTGATAGCACGAGATGCTCCAACTAAGACTCACAGACATGAATATTATCCAGAATATAAAGCAAATAGAGTGAAAGCACCAGATGATTTTAAATTACAAATTCCCATTGTACAAGATATCACCAAAAACTTGTGAATTCCCAATTTAGTTATGCCATGATTTGAGGCTGATGATATTATTGCATCTTTGACAAAATTTTTTCAAAAAGAAGATTGAATAATTTGTAATATTTTTTCTGCAGACAAAGATTTAAAACAATTATTGTGTGAAAATGTTATTTTTACAGATCCGAGTAAACAAGCAACATACAAGACAACAGATTTTATACAAGAATTTGGATTTGAACCTCAGTATATATTAGATTATTTAGCCTTAATTTGAGATAATGCAGATAATATAAAATGAGTGCCATGAATTTGACCTAAATGAGCAAGTTTATTGGTGCAAAAATATAATACTATAGAGAATATTTATTCAAATTTAGATGAAATTTGATGATCTACAAAAGAAAAACTGATTAAATGAGTGGATTTTGCTACTAATGCAAAAAAATTGATTTCATTAGAATATGCACCACAAGTGGAATTATTTTCTATTGATGATTTTAAATTAGATATAGATTTTTATAATTATCAAAAAGTTTTGATCCAAGAAAATCATTTTAATTCTATGGAAAAAGCATTAATTGATTTAAAAAATTTATATCAAAAGCCACAGCAGAGTAGCTTGTTTTAAATTTTGTTAAACTGATTTCCCAATATAATTAATGAATTAACAAAAAATCACCAACATTTGTTGGTGATTTTTCCATATTATCAGCAGATTATTTCAATTCAAATACCATTAATTGACTTCATCCAGCAATACTTGAAGATAATAGATTATTTACAATTTCACTATATGCATTAGTATCTTGTTGTATACTCATGTACATGCTTAAGTAATTGTATAATATAAACCTTTCATCTTGATTTAATGTTTCAACTATCTGTGATACAGCTCATTTAGATTGTAACCATACATTTACAGCATTAAATACTTTTTCTTCATTTATCACTTTTCAATATATATCTGCAATATCTCATATAGCTTGACCATTTAAAAGTCTATTTCAAAGGATTTGAGCTATATAATTTATTAATTCATTAGCATTATCCATATATCTTGCAGAAGCCATTTGAGCTCTAAGATAAATTAATTCATCTTTTGACATTTCTCCAAATAAACTAATAAGCTCATTATCTGTTAATGTATATGCATATTTAGCTCAGATATTGTTAGAATATAAGAATTTCATATAACCATCATTTATCATCTGAGTTAACATAAACATAGCTCATTTTGATATTATTTTTCAATTATCATTGATTTTTGCAAAGAATCTATAGAATAATGATTTATTTCACTCTCACATTACAATTGATGCGATATTTGGATCGATTACCAAATATTTTACATTATTATTTTTTAACCTATGATACATTTTACAAGTATCTTCATCAGATCATTGTTCCCAGAATCGATTTAAAGATCAGTCCATTACAAAGTTGTGTTGGTTCTTTAAGAAGTATTGTATGTATGTACCAGCAATTAAAATTCAGTCTTCATCTTTTCTATCAGCTACATATTCAATAAATTTATTGTAATGTGGAAACTGTAGATCAAATACATCTTTTTGAGAATATGGTATTTTTACAGAACTTTCAAGTGTCAGATTCTCTGATATTTCTTGTACGTCTCAAGCAGACTGTTTAAACCACAAGAATGGGCCACTAGATCACTGACTTGAAATCCTTATTAAATTAAAGAACATTTGTACTACCATCAAAATAGCTAGGGATATGCACAATAACATAAATAGTAAATTATGCCAATCGTCATCTTTTTTATCAGTTAATTCATTTATGAATGCTACGACTACAAGTATTGTCCAAATTATTAATCAAATTCAATACCACAGTATTCATCATCATATTATCCACCAAATTCATCGTCATACTAGTGTGGACATTGTTAAGCTAAATAATTTTTTATCTCGTTTTACAATAGAATAAATGAATCATAATCACAATAATATATATACGAATATCCAAATAAAACCAATATCAGTGTAATAACTACTTAAATTTTGTAATGACCAGTTAAATGTAATATTTAAAGGCACAATATATCTATATGGTACATTAATAATTCAATTATCTACGTATATTGAATTGTTTTGATAGAATGTCTTCAAATCAGTGACCAAATCCATTAATGTATCTTTATTCTCATCGTATTCAGCTAATCAACTAAGTAATAATCACTCAGCTTTACCTCATTTTTTCAATAATCATAATTCTTTGATTTCTTGAATTTTGCTAATATTCCCACCAACAATATCGTCTTGATACCTACATAAAATCTTTCAATCTTTATTAAATCAGTAACATTTTCAGTCTTTGTGGTAGAATAAGTGTAATAATTTGTACGTAAGTCTTCATGGCTTTGCACCAAATTCTTTCCATCCATATCATACGTATCTTCACACATCTTCATTGGTTACTTCAGCCTCCAACATTCATTCTTCTAGTTCTTCGTCAGAATATTCTGTATCCAAACAAGCTTCAACAGAAATTGAAGAAGTATCTGCTGTATCCATTCATTCTAAAAATTCACTATCAATTTCATTTTGATCTTGTAGATCTTCAATACTTTCAGTTTGTGTTAATAATAACATCTTTTTAGATGAATCTTTGTTATCAGAAATTTTGTTATCAGTTTGATAAGACATGAATAATCCCTTTCCAAAATTTCATAATCCAAATTCATTATTTGAGATCTGAGTATAAGCCAACCATGGTCATTTAAATACTAATAATGTTGCAAATAATGATATTCATCGGATGATTGTATATGATAGAAAATTTTTCTTTTCATTTAGTTTGTCAGATTTCTTTACAAAAATTATAGCGATTCATACACAAGAAATTATAAATCATAAAATGACAATTTTGATTCATAAAGATGTTGTCATGAAATCAAAAGCATTTTGGACTTGTAATACTCACATTAATCATATTGAGATGATACCAAGTCACAAACTTAAAATTTCATCAATCCATAATGCAACCAATAATAATCCAAATACAACCATATCAATAAATGCACTAGGCTTTGCCATACCAGCTAAAGCAAAGAAAACTCATGAAGTGATTATATATTTTAGTGCATTTTTATCTAATTTTCATTTGGATTTTTCTTTTCATATATAACGTATAAATATAATTCAAGATAATATTGCCAATATAGTTAAAGCCATCACTCCAAGGTCTGTTTTGTTGTCAACGAATACCAAAAATGCTCACATTCAACTAGTTAACCATAACAACAAGGTCATCCATCATGCTCAAAATGTGATAGTTTTTCATCTTTCTGATATTTTTTCTTTTTCTGTAAAATATTCTACGATTTCATTTACTAATCATAATCCAAAGAATAAACACAATGGTCAAGATAAAAAGTTCATAGCTACAGCTATTGTATCTGGAGATAGCCATCCTCCCGAAAATATCGATCAAATACTAAACCAAAAAGTAATAAACATGTACCATAGGTATGGCATAGCTCAAGCAGTTCAGACATTTCACCACAAAAGACCATGATTTTCTGCAATTACTTTTGGTGTGTACATGTATGCATGATTTGCATCCCAAGCAGTAGAGTATGGGATAAAAGATAATTGGAATCCATACAAATAATATATTATAGAAAAAATTGCTAACACTATAAGTATAATATTCCAACGATTCTCTTTTATTTTGTTAAGGTTTAAATTTGATAATGTGTTTCATAATAATTGAGCATATCATTTCAAATCTTCCCTCATATACCATATCATAAATCATAATCACAAAAATATAATCCAAGTAAGTACAGGGAAAAATAATTTAAATCAAATTAAAATCTCCACTAATATTAATATGGCTCAAAGTCAAATTCAAAATTTCAAAAACATCTCTTGTATCCTATTTTCTTTGAAATTTATAAATTTAGATATCCATGTTCATAATGCTAATGTTCAAGTGATAAACCAAGCTCAAAGGACAAACAAAATAAGAATATTCACAATGAATATCAATAATCCATTTGATTGGAATGATTTGTTTACTCAAATATGGACAAAACTAAAAACCAGTAATCAAACCACTAGCCAAATAATAAAAATTTTCAAAGAAAATTTTTTGTTGAATAATAGGTATAGTAACGGAATCCCAGCCGATATTATAGCCCCAATAACTAATCACCAATTGCTCCAACTAGAAAACATGTCATTGTAATACGTGTGGTTTGACATGAATTCTCAGAAAGTTTCTCATAGCAAAGCAATAATTAATACTATTGCGATAACTAAAAATACTTTTTTCGCTAAATTTTTCATCAAACATAAAAAAATATAAAAAAACAAAAATACTTTTATTAATGTGTGGCTTTTTTTCAAGTTGAAAACATAGAAAAATTGATCATAATTTGCTTGTTTTGTATTGACTTTTTTATAAAGATAAATATAATTTTGCTTATGATAAATACATTATTATTTATCATAGGTAGCTATTGCCTAAGTAATAATAGTTTATTAACATAATCGAAGAAAATATGACCTAATTTTCGTAATGTTGAAAAATGTAAAATAAATAATAGTAAATAATAATTAATTTTTTTTATAAATAAGAATTCACGTATTAATAAACCAAAAAAAACATTATGAAAAAATTTTTTATGTTGTTTTTGCTGATCGGGATTTTCCTGGTCGGAAAGGGACAGACTTCCCTTGTTGATCTTCATGTAGACACAAACGTATGTGTCGGTGAAACTTTTTTGATCTGCGACACTAGTGTCGTTGATTCTGTAACGTACTTTTATACTTATAATGGTACGAGTATGTGTGATAATGAAGTCTTATTCCATAGTTCAGGAGACTGTACTATTGATTCAGTACTCATTTACATCTACGGTGGTGACACTATGGTGATGATCAATAAGACCATCCACGTGAATCCGCTCCCTCAAGTAACTATTACGGTTACAGATCCAAATTGTTTTTATGATGATTTTGGTACTGTAAAAGTAGTAAGTAATTCTCTTCCTATTGATAATAGCGATTTCTGTTATTGGAAATCAGGAAACAATCAAACTGGATATTTATTTGGACATCAAAACTCTTTTTTGTCAACTTGTCCGGTAGGTTATGATACACTTGTTGTTTCAGCATTTCAAACAGGTTGCTCGGTAGTAATACCCATTGAAATTGTTCGCCCTGACACTATTAGAGCATATAATGTCTCTACGAAGGCGCAAACAATTTGTGATCCTAATGATAATGGAGAGGTCTCATTCTCAATTTCTGGCGGTGTCGGACCATATTATATTATTTATGGAACATTTGCTGATACTACAGAAACGAATGCAAATTATCAAATTCAAAATTTAGTTGCTACAAATCATGCTTTCAAAATTGTAGATTCAAATGGTTGCATGGTCGATACTATTATACATATTGATAGTGCTTTGGTTTTCATTGATTCAATTATTCATACAGATAATATCTGTTATGGCGATTCTATTGGAACTATCACTGTCTTTGTTTCTGGTGGTACTTCGCCTTATCAAGTAATCTGCAACGACGATTCTATTATGCTAAATTCAGTAGGTTCTGTATCTTTTGATTCATTAGGCGCTGGAAACTACACAATGGTGGTCATTGATAGTAATGGTTGTACGACAGACACGACAATTTCCATTTCAGAGAATCCAAGATGGTTGCCCGAAATCTCTTATAGTTCATTAACAAATGTGAGCTGTGATGGCATTACTTTGGGTAGCATTAGTGTTGTAGTTGAAAATGCTACTGAGTATGCTTGGGACTTACAAAATTTCCAAAATGTGTATCCAGATTCTGTTGGATCATGTTTGAGCTCTGCTAACCTTGGATCTCATTACTTGTATGTAAAAGATTCTAATGGTTGTAAGGCTGATACCATATTTGTATTCAATATAGACCAAGATACAATACCTGTTGTTTTTGCTTTTACAAGTGAAGATACAGTTTGTGCTAGCAATCCTGTTACATTAACCGCTACAGGTGCTGATACATACGTATGGTACAGTGGAACTGATTCAATAGGTACGGGAAATTCCATTACATTGCCTTTTGATTCTACAACAACAATTATTGTGGAAGGATTTGGAAACGGGTGTAGTGATAAAGATACAGTTACAGTAGTGGTAAATTCATTGCCAACATTAATTGCTGATCCAAATTACTATATTTGTGTAAATGGAATTCCTGATACTTTAGAGTTGTTTGATGCAGCATTTGTACATTTTGATTATTCATTGTCTTTAGATAGTGTGGAAATCGATGTAGTAAATGACAGTCTCTTAACTCTTTTCGCCTGGATTACAGACATTAATGCTTGTAGAAATACGGCGACAGCGTCAGTTTCTATCAAGGATGTTGTTATTCCTAGTGATTTCCAATATTCAGTTACAATTTGTGAGAACTCAAATGCTTTGGAAATAGTAGATAGTACGATTAACAGATATAATAATATTACCTGTATTGATACATTCTATTATGCATTAAATGACCAAAATACATTAGGATTTTATTCTGTGAAGTACAATTTTTCCAACAACGGATGCTCAAAGTCCGCAGATCAGCAAATTGTTATTCGTAGAAATCTTAATATTGATTCACTAATTGTCACTGAGCCTCTTTGTTTCGGAGACAATAATGGATCAATTTCGATCTTCACGAATCGAAATACTGTGAATTATGTCTGGAGCGATGATTCTATTCAAAATGGGTATCGAGACAGTCTGTTTGCTGGACAATATTCTATCAGTATTACAGATGTTGATAATGTTTGTTCAATTGACACTACTGTTGAAGTCTATGAACCTGAAAAATTACAGATCCATGCATACACAGAAAAGCAATTTGATTGTACTCCTGGTATCATCAGTGTCTCTGCGATTGGTGGTGTGCAACCATACACTTTACAAGATTATGAAAATATTAGTTGGAGAGATACTCTCGGTACAACAAAATATTGTGTAATCTCTGGATTAGAAGCTGAATCTTACACTTTTTCAGTATACGATTCAAATGGGTGCAATGCCGATACAACAATCCAAATTATGGATAATTCATTAGTCCTGACTACTGCTGGAACAAATCCTACATGTTATGGCAGCTCTAATGGAGAAATTCAGGTAAATGTTGCCAATGGTAATGCTCCATACACAATTATATGTGATGGTGATTCTGTGATTAATAATTCGTTTACATTTACTGGACTGCCTGATGGTAGCCATGTTGTGACGGTTATTGATTCTCTTGATTGTCGGGTATCTGATACAGTGGTTCTATCGGAACCATCTCAGATTAATATTAGTGTGAATTCTCTCACAAATGAATACTGCAATATGCCGGGACAAATAATTGTCTCAGCTACTGGTGGTACTGGCCCATTGAGTTATCTATGGGATAACGGCACTGTCGGTCAAATTGCAGATAGTTTACCTGGGAATCATACATATACAGTGACAGTATCTGATTCAATGCATTGCTCACAGAGCCTACAAATTCCAGTAGGAGTTGATCCTATGCCGACATTATATTTTGATTGGATCGCATCACCTGCATGTTATGGAGACAGCAATGGAACTGCATATGTAACATGGATGGGTATTCATCCTGCAACAGATTCATACATATGGGACAATGGTGTCACTACACCATGGAACCTAAGTCTCACTTCGGGGAATCATTCAGTCACCGTTTCAGATAGTAGAGGATGTCAAATATCAGATAGTGTTAATATACCGTTTGTTGAGCCAATTCAGATTGTTCTTTCAAAGCAGAATGCAAACTGTAATTTTGAAGGATTAATTGAAATTGATTCTATCAGAGGTGGTACTGCACCTTATTCTACAGTATGGAATGGAAATGTGTCTTCTCCACTTGTTGGAATGATGTATACACTTACTGTGTCTGATGTAAATGGATGTACAGCAACTGATTCTATTTCGATTAATTTCGATTCTTCACCATCTATTACAAATGTTTCTTCAACAGCAGTGAATTGTTATGGTGAGTCAAATGGCTCAGCTCATGTGTTTGTAAACGGTGGAACTGGAGCGTTAAGTTATGTTTGGTATCCTGGTCCGTTACACAATTTTGATACTATAAGTTCATTGTCTGCAGGTAATTATATGGTTGTTGTAGAAGATGATAATCAATGTCGTGATACAGCAACTTTTATTATTACACAACCAGATGAATTATCTGTTGTGTTAACTACTGAAGATGTTAATTGTGATGCTACCGTACTTGGTATTATCCAAATTGACACTATAACAGGTGGTACACAAAACTATAGTCATTTCTTGGATGGTATTGATAAAACAGGCTATTACTATATGAATAATATTCAAATGGGAACACATGTTTTGAAAATCCTTGACCATAATGGTTGTAGTATTACAGATACTGTTGTTATCGGTCAGCATTCAACTCCGAGTATACAAGCACAAGTTATCAGTGATGTCCCTTGTCACGGAGAATCTACAGGTTCTGCTATTGTTTATACAAACGCACAAAATCCGACAATTCTTTGGGATAATTATGAAATTACTGATACTGCCGTGATGCTTAATGCAGGGGTTCATAATGTAACCATTACAGATGTGTATAATTGCCATGTTTCAGCATCCGTAACAATCTCTGAGCCACAAGCATTAGCTTGTGTGACAAACACTTTCATTACTAATTGCAACAATGGCAATGCTGTTGTCACAGCAATGGGTGGTGTCGGTCCTTACTCATATGATTGGGGTGGTGGAAACAATAGCAATCAAATCTCAAACTTGACTCCTGGAGCACTATATTCAGTCAGTGTTACTGATGGTAATGGATGTACTATTGTAGATTCAATTGTTGTACATTTGCCACAAAATCCCTTGTCAGTAAACATAACAGCAGGAAATATTTTGTGTCATGGCGGAACTACATCTGCAACTGCAAATGTGTCTGGAGGCTCTGGCTTATATTCAAATTATGTTTGGGATGGCCAGTCAGCAAATAGTGAAACAACGTTGCTTAGTGCTGGAACTCATACGGTTTCTGTTGAAGATTCATATGGATGTTCAGCTACAGGCAACATTACTATCGCAGAACCAACAGCTATAACATTTGATACAGCTATTGTTTCGAATGCTAATTGTCATTCAACTACAGGCTCTATATGTCTACAAGTTAGCGGAGGAACTCAGCCATTTAGCTATGCTTGGAGTAATTATCCTTATAATACTTGTTGTCCAATTGGTTTGATTCCTGGAACTTATTATGTTACTGTTACTGATGCAGCTGGTTGTATAGCAACCAATAGTTATGTTATTGGCGTTGATTCTAATCCAGTAGCAAATATTACACCATCTTCAACAGACATATGTGCAGGAGATAATGTAAATCTTACAGCGACTGGAGGTGTCTCATATCAATGGAGTAATGGTTCAATATTACAAAATATGATAGATACGCCTACAAATACAACTACATATACTGTTATTGTTACCGATCAAAATGGTTGTAGTGATGTAGCATCTATAAATGTTCAGGTTCATCAGGCGTCTGCAAGTATTTCCGGTCCCATGCAAGTTTGTGCTGGTGATCAAGTTATACTAACCGCAACTGGCGGAACCTCATTTCTCTGGTCAACAGGTCAGAACTCTTCGATTATTAATGTGTCACCACTTTCGACAACTATATATACTGTGACAGTTACAGATAGTTATGGTTGTAGTGATGAAGCTTCTATTAATGTTGTTGTTAATGATTTGACAGCTAATATTACTGCCTCAAGTACAAGTATTACAGCAGGTACGCCTGTTGTGCTATCATCAGATATCGCTGATGAATATACTTGGAGTACAGGTGAGACTCTTCAAACTATTGTTGTATATCCGACTGTGACGACACAATATTCTCTGGTTGTACGAACCGGTAATTGTACGGATATTACATCGATAACAATTAACGTAGTTAATTCGACAGATCCAGATGATCCGAATGATCCAGACAATCCTTCTGATCCAGATGATCCCAATGATCCAAATAATCCAACAACTATTTTGCCACTCAATTTTGAGCTAGGTGATTTACATTATGTTTGTTATAACCACGATCCAATCGTGTTACAAAATTATGTAAATATAGATCTTTCTCATGGAGGTCAAGTAAATTTTGTTGGTCCTGGTGTGGCTGGTGGTATCTTCTACCCAAGTTCGGTTGGCCCTGCAGGGACATTCCAAATTATGGCATTTTATACTGATCCTATCACACATCAAGAGTACCAAGGTGCTCAATCAATAACGGTACAACCAGGGACTACATTGGATTGGATCCTGAACCAATCGGTTGTTTACTTATATTCCCAACCATTTGTATTGACTGGTGCACAACCGCTAGGTGGTGTTTATTCAGGAAATGGTGTATTTCATGATAATGGTGTATATTATTTTGATCCTGCAGTTGCTGGACTGGGTAATCATACTCTAACCTATACCTACACAAATGAATGGGGGTGTGAATCTGTAACATCAAAAATGATATCTGTTTCTAGTCAGACAGGTATTGATGATGTATTAGATACTGATATTTCGGTTTATCCTAATCCGGTTAATTCTGTTTTAAATATTAGTTTGAATAAAAATATCAGTGATATTTTGCTGATAGATATGTTAGGCCGCCTGGTTGAACAACAACAAGTTTATGGTCAATCGAAAATTCAAATTAATATGAATACATATTCAAATGGAATTTATTTACTCCGTTTTGTTTCTCAAGACGGACAAATAACAACAAAAAAAGTTATTAAACAATAATAAATTTCATAACCATTTTATGGGTGCATATTGCTAATATGGCTTTGTGTACCCATTTTTTTTTATTTTTGAAAAATCCAAA
>JAZUKX010000073.1:0-2645 GCA_045643505.1 Candidatus Absconditabacterales bacterium
AAGTTGAACTATTATGCTTGAAAGTTTTAAATTTATTTGTATTTTAATATTCTTTTTACTATTCATAAATTATTTCAATAATGAATAATAGAATTTGGGTTCTAATTTCTTTTTTAGTTGGTTTAGTTTTATTTTCATGAAATTGTTTTGCCACAACATGTAATGAAGAAAATTGAGTTATCTACTGTAACGATGTGACAAGTTATACTGATACTAATTGAAAAGTTTTTTCATGAATTGGAACTATTACTATTTCAAGTGGAGATAAATCAATAACGATGTTGGACAGAAATTTAGGAGCAACTACAAATGATATAAGTAAGACTGGTTCTTATTGATATTATTTTCAATGGGGAACTTGATCTTCCATAAATACTTGATACAAAGGCGATTGGGACAATTTATGTCCTGAATGATATAAAATTCCAACTAGTTGAGATTTGTCGAAACTTAATTCTATTATTTTAGGTAGTTCAAATTGTAAAAATGGTTCAAACACATGAAAATGTGTATCAAATCTTTTGCATATACCTTTTGCTAGTTCATATACGGATATGTGAAAATTTTTAAATGACATGGCTTGAAGATATCGAACTTCAACATTTAATAGTAAAAAAGATAGTTTTTATTGGTCTATTATTACTAGCGAAATTCGCCTTAATAATAAAATAGCTTCTAATAATCTTTGATTTTCTATTCGTTGTTTTGCTAATGAACCACATCAATTTGTAACTCTTTCATTTTCTTGAACTAATAGTGAAATTCAAAATCAATTATTAATATCATGAACAAAGGCACAATCTCCGGATGAACCAGAAATGTCTTGATCACAATTCAGTGGATGGTATTTGACTTGAATGAAGACAAAATGGAATTTTGAAACAGATGTGGTAACATGAAATATTACATTATATGCAAAATGGATTGATGAGAATGAAGAAGAAAATGAAAGTGAAGATATCAATATAGAAACTGAACAATCATGAAATTGTGTACGTTTACCAGAATGATATAAAGAAGTAGAATATATAGAAAGTCATGGGCAAGAATATATTGATACAAACTTATTATTTAACAAAGATAAAGATAGTAGGCTATCTATTGTTATAAGTAATATACAATCACTAGAAAAAACAGCAATATTTTGAGCTCAAAGTGGTAATTCCAGATCATTTATATACTTCAATAAGCAATTATATTTATGAAATGGTGAATCTCGTAATGACATTATTCTTAATAATGATAAACATATTCTTTCTGCAAAATGGTTGAGTAATAGCTGAATATTGCAATGATTTTTGGATGATGAGCTTAATTTTAGTAAACCACAATATGGTGAATTTGCTTCTGATATTTCTTTGTATTTACTATATGTTCATAATGGTAACGGAGCAATTCCCATTGGACTAAGGCTATATTGATTTAAAGCATATATTAGTGATGATTTAGTTTTTGATTGAGTCCCTTGTATCACATCAGGTAGAAAATATGGACTTTATGATTTAGTATCAAATAAATTTTTCTGAAATAGCGGTGAATGAGACTTTAGTGGTGGAAGTATTGTAGAATATGATTCTTGTCAATTAAAAGATCCTATTGAAGATGAATCAAATGAGACATACACTGTGAACTTTATCTATGAAAACAAGAATCCTATTCAGTCTATTATAAGTTGAGATAACATTTGAAGTAAAACATTCAAAAAATGAGAAAGTATCGAATTCCCTGATATAAACTATATTATTCCATTTCCTACTACTTGATATATATTTAGTTGATGGATCAGACAAAGTGAACAAAGTGAGCGAACTAAAGAACCTAAAGACGGATCTATTGCACTATTAAAAGCAGTAAAATTTGTGAAATCATCAAACGAATGAAATAAATGAGAAAATGAATTGGAAAATACTGTAGTTTCTTCTGATATGACATTCATTGCTCAGTTTAAAGAAGCTGAATCTACAATAGGATCATGAGAAAATGAAAATGTAAATTCTTGAGAAAATCAAATTATCAACACTTGAAGTAGACGTAAAAAGAAATCTAACAAAACTACAGAAAATAATGAAACAGAACAAAAAAATTCAAATATTGTATACAACGAGTCTTTCTCTGAAGAATTAAATGATGCGTATAAGTTTGCTTATGAAAATAATATTACCACTATGGATTCTATTGAAAAAGCTGATATGTATTGAAAAATGGACAGAATTTCTATGGCAAAAATGCTTTCTCAATTTGCTATAAATGTATTGTGAAAGACTCCTGCAGATATTGAAGTACCAAATTTCACGGATATATCAGAAGAATTAGATGAACAATATCTTAGCTGAGTAAGTTTAGCATATCAATTGTGAATCATGTGAATCAATATGCCAAACAATGAATTTAGACCATTTGATTTAGTTCCTAGAGCTGAATTTTGAACAGCATTGTCTAGGATGTTGTATAAATTAGCTGATTGAAATGATATTTACTATTCAACACACTTAAATAAATTGAAATCTGAATGAATTTTAAAGGATATAAATCCAAGTTTATTAGAATTGAGATGATGGTGAATGCTTATGCTAATGAGAAGTAGTTCAAAATAATGGTTGGGATAAAATTAAGACATTAGTAAACAAAAACGCTAATGTCTTTTT
>JAZUKX010000074.1:0-9278 GCA_045643505.1 Candidatus Absconditabacterales bacterium
AATTTAATGTAAAATTTGTTTGACCTACTATCTTAAAAAGATTTCAAAATTTTGTATGAAAATGAAAAAGATTCTATCATAATTTTACTTTCGATGATATACAATTCCATATATTTTGATATGAATCTTTTGATTTTACGACTTATCGAAATCTAGTATTTTCATGGATAATATTTGATGTATATTGTACATATTTTATGAGGTACAAAAGATGACAATATTATTATGAATCTACAACTTTTGATTTTTTCAATAGATATATTTGGATTACAATACCAAAGATAGATTATACAGAATTGACCGAAGATTTTTTTAACCAAGCAAAATTGTATATAAAATCAATTTTACAAACTTGATCATTTAAAGAAAAAATTTGTTTATCCAAAATAATATTTGATATAGATAATGCTAGATCTGAAATAATAAATCTATGTGATAATTTCTCACGATACCACTTTGTAGATGCTTTCTTAGGAATTAATATTGACCTATAAAAATAAAAAACAGTACTTGAAATTTTATTTATTTTCCATACAAGACTTGTTGTTGATTTTTATTTTTTAATATTTTGTGATGAAAAAATTATTATTTTTGTTACCTTGCCTATCTTTATTAGTTCTTGCATGATGTGGAACTCAAAACTGTGATTGAGATCAATGTTCTCTTCCAGAAAACTTAGAAAATAATGAAGAAGTAGAAATCATAGAAGAAAATAATGAAGAAGTTGCTGGATTAGCTAATCCTTGGACTGATTGTCAAACAATCGAAGAAGCAAAAGGAATTGCTGGATTTGATGTAGAATATCCATCTCTTGATGATTTAGAAAATGTAGAATTACGTGCTATGGAAGGTATGATAGAGATTAAATACTCATGAACATGATTACCAGAATGAGAATATGTAGTTTTGAGAAAAGGAAAAGGTTTAGATGATATTAGTGGAGATTACAACAACTATGAAGTTACAACTGATATGGTAGTAAATGACACTATAAATGTAGAAGCAAAAAGCCATGCAGAAGATACATGAATTAAATTAGCAACATGGACAAATGAATGATATAGTTTCTCTGCTAGTTTCCCAGAGACATCTGCAGTAGATGAATCATTACTTACTGTTATTGTTGAATCTTTGAAATAATTTGAAAATTAGATAATATACAAAAAATGGAAGCATAACACTTCCATTTTTTTATTGAGCAACAATTACTTTTGAAGTCTTTAATACAGTCCTTTTGCCATCTTTTTCATAGTAGAATCCTCTTTCAAATTCTTGAACTATTTTTCATTTCATTTTATCATCTGTAGCAGGTACTGCTGAAACAGGTTCATGTAATGTAGCATCTGGGACCAATCAAATAGCTTCTATTTGATATACATTTATTCAATTTAATGTCTTGAGAAAATTGTCGTAAACTAATTGAACTCACTGTGCTAATGGGTCTGATTTTTTATCTTCTGGAATATTTGCCAATGATTTTCTCAAATCTTCCACAAATGGCAAAAACTTTTTTACACTAGAAAGCAATGACATCAGCTCCAAATCTTTTTCTTTTTCTGTAGTCTGTCTTTGATATCTATCAAAATCTAATTTTAAATTAATATAATCTCTTTGTGCTCTACTTGAAATTTCTGTCTGTTCTTTCAAATCTTTTTGCAATTTTTCTACTTCTTTTTGTATTTTTTCTACTTGATCAATATTTCCAATTTCATTTTCTAATTCCGAAAAATCTTGGTCATCATTTTTAGATCATTTTTTTTCATTCTGTTTTTTTGCTTCTTCTAATTTCTTTTGTAAATCTTGGTCTGTCATATCAATTAACAATTAATAATTAAAATTTAATAATTAATATCTATTGAAAAGTTCAATCACTGATATCTTATCATCCTTATTCATTATTTTTTACTCGTTCTGCAAATGTAATGTTTTGATCGTGTAATTCAGTAGCAAATGGTATTCATACGAATCTCCAATGCCAAATTTCTGCCATTTTACCATCAACTTTTGGTCCTTTACTATATGTATTTATAAAACCATATTGATAAGCATTTTCATTCATCCAGTCTAAATATCACGATGAAAATTGTGTATATCATCCATTTTTATTTGCAACATGTATATCCACTGCCAATCATAATTGGTGTTCGCTTCATCATATTTTTGCACATCTTATTGTAGAGCATCATTTTTCTCGCAATCTTTCTTGATCTTTATATGATCTATAAGCACTTAATACGTATAAATTTGTATTAAATCTTTCATAAAAAGCTTGAGACATTTGTTCTAATGCATATTCAGCAGCATCTCTAAGGTATGGTCTTTTAGTCTTAACTGTAATATATTTTCAAGTAATCAATACTAGATCTGCTGGTTCATATTTTTCATTTTGTAACAAGATTTTGTCAGACAAATATTTTTGAAATGAATAATCTGATTCTATATCAAAAGCATCTTCATAATCATCCTGTGATTTTTCAATATTTCACCTAATAGAATTAGAAATTGTCGATGTTATTATATTTGATATACTTTTATCTTTATTGATTGTAGGCTGCAAATCCGCTTTTACAGTATTTTGAGAAACAACAAAAACAAATACAAACACACAAAATAATATCAATAAAAATGGATATTTCAAAATTTTCATTTTAATATTCATCAATATTTAAATATAAATATCTCTTGGTTTTGCTCATTCTTGTGGTCACACAATTCCTCTTTCTTCTAATTCATCCATAATCCTTGCTGCTCTAGCAAATCATACATTTAATTTCCTTTGTAATAATGTAGCAGAAGCTTTTCTTGTCTGAGATATAATTTGAATCGCTTGTTGAATCAATTCTTCATCACTTCAATTTCAACCTCATCCAAATGATGATCATGAATTATCTATTTTATCTTCTAATGCAGATATTATCTCTGGATTATAAATATCATCTTCTGATAATCAATTCATGTATTTATCTTTCAATGTCTGTACTACTGTTTCAATTTCTCATGTCTCTACAAATGGAGATTGAGCACGAATTGGCCATTTTGTAGTAGTATCAATATAAAGCAAATCTCATTTTCATACTAAATCTTCTGCTCATTTTCTACCAAGGATTGTCATTGAATCTACTTGAGAAACAACTCAGAATGCAATTCTAGTAGGCATATTTGCTTTGATAAGTCATGTGATAACATTTACAGATGGCCTTTGAGTAGCCACAATTAAATGGATTCCAACTGCACGGGCTTTTTGTGCAATACGAGTAATACAAGTTTCGACATCTTTTTTATTTTTATGCATCATCATATCCGCCAATTCATCAATCACAAACACAATACGATACATTTTTTCTCCAATAATTTTTTGATTATATTCTGTGATATTTCTCACTCTCTTGTCTTTGAGAAGGGTATATCTCCTTTCCATCTCATCTACAGCCCAACGAAGCAATTTTAGAGCTTTATCTGGATCTGATACAATTGGTCAAAGCATATATGGTAGTCATGAATATAGTTCTAATTCAACTTGTTTTGGATCTACCATAAGGAACTTCAATTCTGATGGTGTATTTTGATACATCAACGAAAGAATAAATCAGTTTACTCATACAGATTTTCAAGATCATGTAGCTCATGCAACAAGCAAATGAGGCATTTCGTCTAAGCATTTTATAATGTTAGATCCATCAATTCATTTTCACAAAGTTAAATTTGTCTCATCTTTTGTCATTCACTTTTGGAATTCATTTGATGCTAGTAAATCTTGCAAACGGACAATTTTTGGATCTGGATTTGGAATTTGAATTCATACTGTATCAGTACCAGGAATTGGAGCAACAATCCTAAGTGATTTAGATTTCAAAGATAACTTTATATCGTTTGTTAAAGATTCAATTTTTGATATTGCGACTCAAGCCTCCGGTTTAATTCTTATTTGTACTACAGATGGTCATAAATCAAATCATTCGATCGTCACTGGCACATTGAATTCCAACAATTTTTCTTGGAGAGACTTTGCTTTTTCTACCAAAAATTTTTCATTTACTGCAGAATTAGAATTTCCTGCTTTTAGCAATGCTGTACTAAATGTAGGTTTATCTCATGAAAATTTTATCATAGGCTGTGGCTTTTTTGTTTCTTTTGTCTGTTCTACTGTAATATTATTTTTTCCTCAAAAGAAATCAAAAATATTTCAATCTTTTTGTTTTGTATTATGTTGTGTCGAAGTGTGTCCTGAGTTAGATATAATTCATTGGATTTCTCCAGAACTCTGAATCACTGGTACTTTTATTGGTTTTGTTTGATTCACATGAGCTTTTTTTTCTTGTTCTGGCTTGTCTATTTTGACAGTTGGTAGCTTAAAATTGAATGTGTATAAAATCCATACAACCGATCAAATCAAAAGCAATATTATAAACACTTTGATAGCCACTGGTTGATTTCCAAACATATACTCCAAAAGTCTAATCAATGGTCGAGATATATATCATCAACACTCTTGGTATACTGTACTACTTCCATCTATGATTGAAAAATTTAGCACTGAAGATATTAATACCATCAAAGTTAAAGACTGATTTATTAATTGATTCATCAGATATCATTTTGCGATAATCAAGATTCACACTATAATACACAGTGCAAAAAATATCATTAATCACATCTCTCAAAATGGGAATGAGGCATATTTTTGAAGTAAATCAAAAATCGGAGATCATTTTGCTAAAAAAAAGGAAAAAAAATACAATGTTCACAATATAATCAAAATAATTCACAAACTATTTTTGTTTAATTTTATCGTTTTTTTCCTTGATCTATATTTTCTTTTGGCCAAAGCAAAAAAATTTAATCAATAAAAAGTTTTCAGATTTAAGAATCTTGTACATATAGATTAGTTATTTTTTCCATTATTTCAATATTAAACGGATTTTAGAAGTTTATATTCAAAAAAAAGCTACCGAGCATAATACTTAGTAGCTTTTTGTACTTTAAGATGCTTTGGAGATGCTTTGGGCCCAAACAATCAGCGCAGCTTTAACTGAGATTCCGGTTTCTTTTTCGTACATTTTTTCAAGCTTAGTTTGAGGAAATAAATATGTGAAAAAGGAATCAGGATTAGATAAAAATATCTCCGGAGAATATCTATTCAAAATAAGATATTTTGCCCGATTAACGCAATTTGTTACTGTATCTGCAATTTCTGGAGAGTAAAACACACCTTCAGCTTTTCGTTTAATTAAAGAGTTTTTTTCAGCAATAATTGCATCTAATTCTACAATCAATGCATCTTGCTCTGCAATCAATGCATTTTTTTCTGCAATAGATCTTCTGATAAATCTTACAGTGAAAAAGATGCATAGAAAGATAAAAATGCTAAGGATAGACAAAATCCCATAAAAAATAACTTTCATATTCTTTTTTTTTGATTAATATTATGTTTATTATAACAACTATGATATTATACTTTTTATTATTTTTGTCAATAGTATTTATCTTCTAATACCACAATGCATTACATATTTACTAATAATCCTACTCATAGCTTCTAATTCATCATCATCAAATGGCTGTCCACCGAAATCTGGTTTCAAAGAATTTCATCATACATAATTTTGAAGATAATAATTTCTAGCTCATTTAATAGAGATCGCCATATCCTCTATATCTTGCAAACTATGCATTCATTTTACTATAGTAGATCTATATTCATAATCTACGACCTCATTTAGCAAAAATTCTTTGAGATCTTCATATGATTGGAAAAATTTATCATTTAAATCCACACCTACTGTGGAAGAATAATTTTGACTTGTATGCTTCAAATCTACTGCTACATAATCTATAATACCATCTGTCACCATTTTTTTTACTAATTCTGCATTACTACCATTTGTATCTATTTTAACAAAAAATCACATAGACTTTACTTTTGCAGCAAAATCATATATATCTGGCTGTAATGTTGGTTCTCATCCACAAATGCTTACTCAGTCTAGTTTTCAAATTCTTCATTCTAAAAAATTAAATATAGCTTGTTCAGGTATCAAATCATTTTGAATTAATTGCATTTGCTCTGGCAAAACAGATTCTGGATTATGACAAAATGGACAACGGAAATTACATCATGCAGTAAAAATTACACATGCCAATTTTCATGGATAATCTATAGTTGTACTTTTTTGAATTCAAGATATTTTCATGTATTTTCAATATTAATAATTATTATTATGATTTATAAATTTTAGTACAAAAAAGTCCAGCAATATTGCCAGACTCTTTTAGATTATTTAAATTGCTTAAAAATCTTTTTCTTCTACACAAACAGTATGTGGATTTGCATTTTTAATCAAATTTGTGTCAGTAGAAAACTCCATACAATTACATCCACAACCATATTGTGCTGTAAATTCATGATTAGCAGCTTTTGTTTTGCTAAAATATTTCCTGCTATAAAATTCTGATTTTTTTCAGATATTGTATCTAGATGTTGGAGATAAATAACCCATTACTCTAGTATAAATTAAGCATTTTGTCCTTTTTGAGTTGTCTACTGTCATTTTCTTTTGTGGTAAATAAGTTAAAATAAAATTTTTAGTCTCTAGTTTCTAGCGAATATCGACTAACAACTATCGTCTAGTCTTCTGCAATACTTTGTTCTCTACGCATTTTATCCAATTTATCTGGATCACTTGTATATTTTTGTCTCATTTCCATATCAAATTTTTCTCATGTATATCATATCTCTTTGTCACATATAGGACAATAATCATGTTCTCAAGGTATATAACCATGCTTTGGACAGATTGAAAATGTTGGTGATATTGAGATATATGGCATTTGGTAATTAGATATTGCTTTCTTTACCAAAGCTTTACATGCATCTGAACTCATTCTCTCTCACATATACAAGTGCAATACAGTTCATCATGTATATTTACATTGTAGTTCATCTTGCAAATCCATAGCTTCAAACACATCATCTGTAAATCCAACTGGCAATTGAGATGAGTTTGTATAGTATGGAGCATCAGGTGTTCATGCTTGAATAATTCAAGTCAATTGTTTTTTATCTTCTTTTGCAAATCTATAAGTTGTTCACTCTGCTGGAGTCGCTTCTAGATTATAAAGATTTCACGTTTCCTCTTGATATTCTACTAATATATCTCTCATAAAATCTAATATTTCCTTTGCAAAAGCTAATCAATCTGGAGTAGATATATCATCTTTTCAATTTGTAAAGTTTAATATTGATTCATTTAATCAATTAATTCAAATCGTAGAAAAATGATTTCTAAATGTATTTAAATATCTCTTTGTATATGGATATAATCATGCATTTAATCGTTTTGTCATTTCTTTTCTTTTTAATTCTAATGACATTTTGGCTAGAGTCATCAAATATTTCAATTGATTTTTATATCATTCTTTATCTCATTTGAAATTATATCATAGCCTTGCCATATTTATTGTCACAACTCCGATACTTCATGTCATCTCACTAGAACCAAATAATCCTCATCATCTTTTTTCCAATTGTTTTAAATCCAACTGTAATCTACAACACATTGAACGGACAGCAGATGGACTATATGCTCATTCTTTCCTTGTAGTAGTAATTCTTCAATTTTCATCTTTCAAAAATTGGGATCAGATGAAATTTTGGAAATATGGCAATCAATATTTTGCTGTCATCTCAAACAAATCATCAACAAGTGGATCATCCCATGGGAAATCCTCTACGATATTGTATGTAGGGATTGGAAATGTAAATACAGAACCTGCATGATCTCATTCTGTATAAACCTCAATCAAAACTTTATTTATCATTTTCATCTCTTCCTGAAGTTCTCAGAATTTCTTTTTGTATGGTCAACATTTTAATCATCATAACATTAATGCTTTATCTTTTAGATCTGGTGGACATACCCAATCCAAAGTAATATTTGTAAATGGAGTTTGTGTTCATCGCCTACTTGGTACATTTAAACCAAAGATAAAGTTCTGCATTTGTTGTTTTACATATTTGTACACTTTACTATACACATAATCATGTCTAGATTCAGGAGAATCAAATTGAGCTTTCATCTCATCTAATTCATTTTCAAGTTCCTCTCGTCTTTTGTGTACAAATGGAGCAAGATATGTATCAAACGAACTAAATGCCTGAGCTCAAGCCCATTCATTTTGTAATGTTCATAAGAAGTTAATCATTTGATTTACCGCAGATTGGAGATTTTTTGGAGGTGCTGATTGTAATTTTCAATCAACTCCATTAAATCATTCTTCTAATAATGCTCTCAAACTTCGTCATGCACAATATGGTGTAAACATTCCTAAATCATGAATATGATAATCTCAATTTCTATGTGCATTTCAAATTTCTTCTGGATATATACTAGACAATCGATAATTTGCTGTAATTTTTTCACTGTTTTTTAATATTAATCATCATATTGAATATCAAATATTTGCATTTTCATTTATTCTCCAATCCAAATTATCTAGATATTCTTGCATAGTTTTTTGGACTTCTACTACAACATCTTTTCATTTTCTAGCTTCATTTCTTTTTTCTCTGTATTTTATATACGCCTTGGCTACTGAATCGTGTCACTCTTTGATTAAAACATCTTCTACACTATCTTGTATTTCTTCTACACTTGGAATATTTTTTCAAACCTTTCTTTCTATATCCAACACTACAGCATCTGTTATAGAGTTGATTTTTGAATAGTCTGATCAACCACAAGCTTCAATAGCTAATTTGATAGCATTTTCTATTTTAGACCTATCAAAATCTATGATAGCACCGTTTCTTTTTATTACTTTAAATATAGCCATTTCGCACACTTTTAGTTATAAAAGTTATAAGTTTTAACATTTATCACACATATTTCCCACATTAAAACTACATTTTATCTACATTTTTATACTTTATTAACATATTATCAACACAAAATATTGTGTCATAAAAAGATGATTGACCACTATATATTGTGTTGGATAGAAAAAACAATAGAAAAATCTCAAAATTTTTTTGTATAAAAATATAGATACTTTGTGTATTATTTCATATGTATAATAAAAAATACAAACATATATTGATAAATTAAAGGAACTTGGTTTTGCCGGAATCTATGTGGAAGATCCACTCTCTGAGGGAATTGAAGTCGAGAGCGTCATCTCACCGCAGCTTCGAAAAGAAGGTATGGATGCCATCAAAAATGTTGATGTTGAGAAGTGCCTGGATATCTCAAAAAACATTGTGGACGAGATTATGCGCAAGG
>JAZUKX010000075.1:0-2277 GCA_045643505.1 Candidatus Absconditabacterales bacterium
TTGTGTTTTTGCTTTGTGTGGTTGTGTGCGGATTTTTGTGACTTGTAAAATTGTCCTATTTCATTAAAATGAAATAGTCTTTTTTATATTTTATTAAATTATTATGAGAGACGATTATTTTGCAGAAAATATGGGGTCAAATATCCATACTACTAAGCAACAACCAAAAAAATGAGTATCAATTGCAACTTTGATTATTTCTATTATTGCTGTGGCTATTTTGACTTTGATAGTTTCAGCTAAGTGGGATAATGTTTTGCAATGGTTGTGAATACAGGAGCAGACAGATGATGAAGTATCTGATGTGAATTTCTCAATTTGAGATGATGTTGAATTGTCGGGTATAATTGTATCTGATGGAGATATGACGAATTATACACATACAATTAATACAGAATTTTGACTTATTTGATTGAAAAGTTCGAAAATTAATTTGAATAATTATTCAAAGGAAGTTAGTTTGGAGTGATTTGTAGAAAAATTTTATCAATGAATTCCTGTTGTATCTGTAAGCTCTATTTATGAAATAGATTTTGATGATGAAATGGATGAAAACACTTGAAATATACAAAAAAAGTATCTGCCAAAACTTTGATTGTATTTTGATGAAAATTTCTTTGAAAAATATTCTCTAATCAATGAATGAAATTGAAGTTCTATAAAAATAAAAGAATTAGAATCTAATCAAATTATCCAAGTACAATATTTTAGGTGTGATTCAAATAGTTTAAATGAAAATTGTGATAAATTAGTACAAAATATTTGATGACAGGCTTCTCAAAATTTTGTAGATAGCTATGGAAATAAGTATTATATACAATCTTGATTGGAATCTTGGTTCTTTACCAATTGAACTTATTGGTATTTTATAAATGAGTTACAGGATAGTTATGTAAAAGATTTGTCTAAATATATTGTATTGGTAAATCAAAAATTTGTAGAAAAACAAGTATCAAAAAATGTTTCAAAATTATGTGTTAAGTGAGATTATTTCTTAAAAAGTATCTCAAAATCAGAACTAAAATTCCAGAATTCTAAATTTGTATATTATGTAGATTGAAATAATTGAAGTGAGGCTGAAATATCTTGTCAATTGGAATTTGATCCAATATTATCTGATTCTGCTAAATTGTTAAATATTGAAGTAAAATGAGAAGTTAGTGAAGACTCAAAAAATGATACTGAAGAAAAAGTGGATAGCGACTGATGACAAAATGTTACAAGTTGGGACCCAAATGTTGCTCAGTTTCCTATAAATTTAGAGAAAAAAATGACTTTTACATCTAGCAGATGACATTCATTTGTATTCCCAAGTAGTAATCTGTCATATAAATGATTTGATGCTGATGAAGATTTTGACCAAGCAGGAGTTCGTTGTTATTCTGCAATGCATGTAGTAGCATATACAAATAGTTGAGCATTGGAGACAGATCCAAGTGTCATTGTATATGAATGTTCAATGAAAAAGTGATTTGATGATTCTGCTCAAAATATCATATATAGACAGGCTTGAGATAGAAATTTTGTGATTAAGATAGTTGATCCAGCATGGGTTAATTTCGCTAATAATATAGAAATACAGGCGTAATTTAGAGGTGAAATAAAATATGAAAAAACAGACTTTTATAATCGTTGTAGTCTGTTTTTTATGCGTTTATAAATGTCCTTTTGATGTTATGGCTGTCTCTTTTATTTGTTTTTTTTAACAGTTTTATACATTTCATATTGAAATTTTACAAAGAATGATTGAATCAATACGAAAATGTATGTAGCTATTAATATCGTTATTATTGCTAATATTCGGATAATCCATTGATTTCCAATTCCAATTATTCCGCTTGTGATTAAGAAATATATTATAAGTAAAGGAATAGCTATGATCACTAACATCCTAATATAGAATAATCAAGATACTATTAGTCTGGAAATGTATCATTTGATTGTAAATCAAAAATTTCCTATAGTTAGAGATATACTTTTTTTTATGGCATCAAATATTCATAAGTCTTTACCATCTTTATCCTTTTCTAATACTAGTATAAATTTCGCATATTGTCGGAAGATACTGGCGAAAATCACAAAGAATAACCATAATATATCTAATCATAGCATTATCCCACTACTTAATATGTCGATAGCAAATAATCTAGATGTGGTTGTAATGTATGTAAATTCTCAAAATGATAATGCAAGTCAATTAAATTCAAACATCAGGAAGAAGTCTTTGAGACCATGTGTGATGGCTTTTGATATGCTTTTATTTTCATCATTTACAAA
>JAZUKX010000076.1:0-2548 GCA_045643505.1 Candidatus Absconditabacterales bacterium
AAGATGTAGAATTGACAGCAAATGATTTTACATGAAATGAAAAAGTGTGAAATAGTGCAAAGACAGCGAATTGGAGGACAGGTAGTGAAGCAGCAGCATGAAGTTGTGAGGAAATAAGTTATGTAACATGAACAAATTGAAATCATGGAATGTGTGAAGTAAATGGAAATAATATAACCTATACACCAAATAGTAATTATGAATGAGAAGATAGTTGTACGATAACAATAACAGATTGAGATACAGAAAAAGAAATAACGATTTATTGGTGATGAATAGATACAGAAGTACCAACATGTGAGATTGATTATAATCAAGAATGTACAAGTGGATGAATAGAATTGAGTATGAGTGCAACATGAGCAAGTAAATATAGTTGGACATGATTTAGTGATATGGTTAATACAAATGTAAATAAAGTAGTGACAGCAAATTGAACGTATTATTGATATGTAGAAGATGATGCATGAAATACATGAACATGTAGTACATGAGTAAGTAATTATGACAACGAAAGCCCAAGTAAAGTGGAGTTGTCAAGTCCAGCAAGTGGAACAACATATGAGGTAAGGACAGTAGAATTGAAATGGAATAAAGCAACAGACAGTGGATGTGCATGAATAAGCTGATATGAGTTGAAAGTATGTAGAAATGCTGAAATGACAAGTGGATGTAGTACATATATAACAACGGAAGAAACAAAGACATTAGAATGATTACCAAATGGAAATTATTATTGGGAAGTAGTAGCAGAAGATGAAAACGGAAATAGGAGTGAAGAAAGTGAAATACGAATGTTTACGGTAGTATCAACAGCCCCAAGTTGTAATATAGAATTATTAAACGAATATGAATGTACAACATGAGATGTAGAGATAAAATTAGTATCAACTAAGACATGAAGTATAGTAGTTTCAGGATGAATAGAATGGAATGGACAAACAACATGAACGAGCTGGACATGAAAGGTGACGGAGAATATGGGAATAAGTGGAGTAGTTGTGATAGATATAGATTGACAGACATGAATGTGTGCTCCATTAGATATTACATGACACGATGAGACTGCACCAGATTTGAGCAGTGAATTTACAGGAATAGAGATAAATGAATGTACAACGTGAGAAATAAATGTGACAGCAATAGACACATGATGTGGAAATGATGAAATCAAATATCGATTTGGATGATTGTATGGAGCTAATAGTTGGCAAGATAGTTGATATTTACAAATACCAGCAACATGAATAGCACAGACATGAAATCAAACATTGAAAGTAAAAGATAGTCTCAATGAAAGTGAGATCATGACAGGAATGGTATACATAAAAGATATCCCAGTAACATTGACTAAGACATGAATAGATTTATGAAAGATAACATGAGAAGTAGAGACATGAATGTTGATAGAATTATTCTGAGCAAAAGAGTGAGAAGAGTGTGGAATAAGAGATATTACAGTGTCTACATGAATGTGTAGTGGATGAATTATTGAATTGAGTAGTTGAAATGCAGTGATAACTCCAGAAGACTGAGCAACATGAACATGATATTGTGAAGTAATATTTAGTGATAATGAATGAAATACAAAGACATGAAAGATAGAATTTGAGATACCAACAGAATGTTTGGAAGAATGGGATAATGATTACTTCTTGACACCAGAATTCTGGTGATATGAACCTACATCAAGTCAAGTAGCATGTGCATTGTATGGAAGTGGATGAGAAGATGAGACAGCATATACAATGTGATGGAATGATTATGAATCAAATAGTACATGTAGTGGATTTGATGAGATGGAAGTAATATGGACAGGAGAATTGCCAGAAAATTTGAGTGAGAATACAATATATGTACTTACAAGTACATGAGTTTCTACAACATCAAAAACAATGCCAAGATGTACAGCGATAGTAAGTAATCAAACGTGATGAAAAGATACAATATTGTATATAGATGATAATGCAGAATATACAATAAAATTTGATAATAATTCAAAATATGCAATATTGGATAATATATCAGTGGATGGATATAATAAATTAGATTGAGCTTCTTATAATAAAAATGATAATTGAATTATATTTAGTGGAGCAAAAGATAATACGATAAATGTAGTAAAAATATACAATGTATGATTGTGAGTAGAAGTATTAAGAGCAGAGAATAATGTATTGAACAATATGCAAGTATATGGAAATGACGAGTGAATTAAATTGGATCAATCAAGTAAAAATGCGATAAATAATAGTCAAATTTACTATAATGGAAAGTGAATAGAGTTTGATGGTTCAAGTGATAATATAGTAAGTAATACAGAAGTATACGGACATAAGACCTGAATGATATTTACAAACTTATCTAGTTGAAATATAATAAATGAAATGATATATTATCGTAATGGAAGTTTGACAGCTCCAATAATTGAAGTGGATAGTGGATTGGTAAACTATTATTATGGAAATAATATCTTTGTAAGAGATACGTATACATGAAGTGCAATATCAAGTTGTCAGTGAGATACGTGATATGATGTAGCAACATG
>JAZUKX010000077.1:0-9010 GCA_045643505.1 Candidatus Absconditabacterales bacterium
GGTTGGTATATCTATTATCCCTTTATGACCTACTCGTTTTCAATTCTAGGTTGATTTCTGATTCAAAATATTGGAGTTTGTTATCTCATGGTACTCTTATCTTAGATCTGTCTAAGCATGAGATATACAATTATTTAATACGTAATTGTACTTTAGCTAGACAAATACATAAACTGTTCTCATTTCGGAAAATGAGAGTAGATTAATTTCTGCTCTTTTTTTTTATTTTGGAAAAGCATTGCCTTTTTTTTGTATAAAATTATACATTATTGTAAAAGTATTTATTATTTTGTAGATTATGAAAAGACAAATTATAGTTATTCTTTCTATTTTTATTTGATTTTTTGGTTTTACTTTTGCTGATTTGGAAATTTCAAATTATCAAATTTTATGACAGATACAAAAAGATTGAACCATTAATGTACAAGAGAATATTGATATAAACTTCTTTGACTCTATGCATTGATTAATTAGGCAGATTCCGTTGATTTATACTGTCAAAGATACGAAATTTCAATTATTCGTAGACAATGTATCTGTCCCAAATTATAAATGGACAGTGAATAATTACACCAATGAAACAACTATCAGGATTTGAGATGAAAATACTTATGTAAATTGAGAAAAAGAATACAACATTAATTATGATATCTATGGTTTAATTAAAAATTTTTCTGGTATGTGATATAGCGAATTATATTGGGATGTAATTGGTTATGATTGGGCTAATGATATCAATCAAGTACAGATAGAGCTTACTTTGCCTAAGTCTTATACTTGATTTACAAAAGATGATTTCATGATTATGGCATGATATTGAGAGACTTCAGACATAGATAATTTTGGATGAAATGTGACTTGGGATGAAAATAAAATTTATATTACGTATGACAAGAAGCTATATTCATATGAATGAATCACTTTGGCCATAAGATTTCCAAATAATTATTTTGAGTTTGATGATAAAAGACAAGAAAGCCTCTTAGCTTGATATACCCATGATATAAAAATCACAAATTACAAAATATCTGCAAATTTAGATAAGACTTGAAACGTTAGTTTCCATGATGAAATAGAAATAGAAGAACTAAATCCTACGAATTATATACGATGAAATTTTCCTTATTATTATCAATTAAATGGTTATCGTTATTTAAATACTTTAACTTGAGTTGTCATCAATGGAGAAAAAAAAATTTTGAAAGAATTTGACACAACAAATAGCAATGCGGATTTCACTATTGAAAACGATATACATAAAAACAACAAAGTAAATGCAGATTATACCATATACGGCTTAGTCACTCCACATACACCGGAATATGATGAATATTCATGATATGCATACAAATTTTTTTTACAATTGCCAATATTAGCATTACGATCAAATATTGAAAATATGGAATTGGAATTAAGTGTGCCAAATTGATGTAAATCTTTATATTCTGATGATTTTGAAATTATAATTTGATGAAGCACTTATACTTTGGATACATTCAATGCTGAATTTGGAAATATATGGTGTCATTGAGACAAAGTAATGATGACATATAGTGGAGATATTTTGGACTGAGAAAAAATTAGATTATTAATAAAGTTTGAAGATTGAATTTTTAATTTAAATGAAGATTTATCAAATGCATTAGCAACTATTTGAGATGGACAATTTTATTATTCAGAAAAAATCAATCTACCATCAACATTAATATCTCTTTGATTAATTTGATTTTCTTATTTATATTGGTTTTTCATGGATAAAAGATACAAAACTAAATCGAGATTAAATAGAAAATGTGTAATCCAATATGAAGCCCCAAAATGACTTGAAGCTTCTGAAGTTTGAGTCTTAGTCGATGACAAAATTGATCCTGTAGATTTAACATCTTTAATTTATCAACGAGCTATAGATAGATATATCAAAATTTGCACTGAGGAAAAAAATTCAAAAAAATTTTATCTAAAAAAATTAAAAGATTTGCCACTATGAGCAAAAGAATACCAAAAGGATTTATTTGATAATTTATTTTCTAAAGATGAGGAATTTCATTTTGATGATAACTCTACAAATTTTAATACATATTTAGAATCGACTTACAAAAAATTTAAAAAATATATAAATAGTCAAAATCGATTTAAAACCACAATTACTAATGTCAAAAGTCAAACATTTCGCAAACAGACATTGATAATCATTATTTTGATTTTAATATCTCTGAGTCTAATATATGGATTTATAATCACAGCAATAAATGACAACTTAACACCTATTTCGAATTTTACAAAATGGATTTTTTATGCTACACTCATTTTCGCAATCGCGAATTATCGTAGTTATGATAAGGAGGTAAACACATCTAAATGAAAAAATCTCCGTGATCATTGTGTATGATACAAAGAATTTTTGGTAAAAGTAGATAAAAAAAAGTTAGAAACATTGATTGAGCAAGATCCATTATTTATAGAAAAGACACTACCATTTGCAGTAGTTTTTTGAATTCAATCACAATTTTTGAAAAAAATCACACCAGAAATACTTTCAGATCTTGAACGATTTGATTGAAATTTTAATGATTTATTGAGATCTTATAATTATATGAATTGAATAATAAAATCAGCAAACACTTTTACACCAGTAATAAATTACTGAACCTCATATAGTTCATCTTGATGATTTAGTTCCGGATCTTCATTTTGATGATGATTTTCTGGTGGTGGTTGATGATGAGGTGGTGGTTGATGAGGTCGATAAAAAATTATAAATAATATTGAAATATTATTCTTATCCTGCTTGAAAATATTTTAAATGTATTATTATACTCAAGATAACATTATCCGTATTTATTTACTTTTTCTTGAAATCAAAATACTAATCATTATAATAGATTAAATGATTTATTTTTTGTTTTGTTTAAATGAAAACATTGTTAATTATTGTATTAATCGTACTTGGTATAATTTTCACATGATCTGTACTTTTGATGTCTCCAAAATGAGGTTTGGGTGCAGCTTTAGGATGAATATGAGGAAGCGATGAATATGGTAGCAAAAAATCTTTGGAATGAAAATTGAAAAAAGTTGCTTTAGCTACAAGTATTGCTTTTGTTATTGTCGCTTTAATTTTACCTTTTGTAAAATAAAATGTCAGTTTTTGAAGAAAAAAATACTTTAAGAAAGACTTTAAGGTATGTTTTTTTTATAACTTTAATAATGTGGTTATTGACTACTGTGTATGTCATTTACCAATATCTATGGAGTACTTCTAAGCAAGTTATCACAAAATGATGAACATTCGTAGAATGAATTTTCAATACCACATCATTTTTGCCATATCTAAATAATGATTGGCAAAGTAAATTTTATCAGAGTTTCTTGTTTGATAAATGTCTGGACTACTCTATCAATGAAAAGTGAGTAATTGAGTACCAAGATAAATTATGTCATGTAACTACTAGAGATTACAAAACTTATTATATCACTGTAGATAGTGGGACGACTTGGTCTGATGGTGTGCCATTTTCTATTGATGATGTATATTTTACTTATCATGATATATTACAAGAAAATGTTTTGAACTTGTCATATCTAGACAAATATTCAAATATTGAAACAACTTTGGATGGAGATAAAGTACAAGTCGTATTCAAAAATACATCTCAAGATAATACATATTTCTTTACAAATTACATACTCCCAAAGCATGCTCTCATAAATCCGACTTTGGATCAATACCAACAAAGTTTTGCGATTGAACCAGTATACAATAATTGTGCAAAAATCAAATCTCAATCTACAGACCAATACAGTTTGATTTTTGACTTATCAAATTGTGATACTACTAATATATGATTTTATCAAATAAAAAATACAATATCTTTTGATAATTTCAAAAACAATGTCGCTCAAGCCAATTGATCAATTATAGACATATACGAATGAGAAGAGACAATTCCTGGTTATACTAGTGTAAAAATGAATAGTAATTCTTTGGTAACAATATTTTTTAATACAAAATCTCCAAAAATTACTGTAAGATTGAGGAGAGCTTTATGATGATTTATCCATGAGAATTTCTTTGAATGATCATGAAATGACTATCTGAAAGAATATAAATGAGATATATTAAATCAGTTTGAATCAACTTGAACAGATTTAGAAAAATTTTTGAATCGTGTGAGTGAAGATGGTAGTCTAAGTAAACAAGAATTAATAGAATGATGAGTAGTGGCCTTTACCTGAAAAGTAAATTTCACAGAAAAGAACAAAGTATTTGCTTTCTATACAGAAGATGCTTCTCAGGTATTTAATATGAATTTCACATTTGAGACTCCATATAAAAAAATTGCTATCCAATACTGATCTGGAGACTTATACTACCCTTCTTCTTATAGTGAAAAGTCAAAATCAGCAAAATATGAAATATCTCTAAAAAACAATAATTTAAAAAAGAATATAAACACTTATAAAATTTATGGATTTACAGGAAGCAACTCTACTTGAAAAGTCCAGATTTGAACATTAAACTTGTATAATTTATATAATGAAAACACTCAAGAGGTACAAAATGAGTCTTGAACTACACAAAATTACGATACATTAAAAGTGGTTTATTTTGATAATACTGTTTCCAATTATGTAGTTTGAAGATTAAAACAAATTTTCAAACAAGCTGGAATCGAAGATCACTTCACTTATATCCAAGTAGATGATGCGAATGAATTGGAATGAAAATTAACGGCTTGAGAATATGATATTGTAATAAATACAATTGATATGGGATTAAATAAAGATATTTCTACACTATTTGCTACTGAGGCAGTGACTGTAAATCCATCTCAATACAGTGATGCAAGATTGCTATCTTTACTAAAGCAATACAATGAATCTGATAATGTAGCAAAAATTGTATCTGAAATAAATTCAATATATGCAAAAGATATGCCAATGCTGATTATATGAAAAAAGCAAATCCAATTGAATGTAAAAGATGCTTTGATGAATAAATTGGATTGGGAAAATTTGAATTTATATGAATACAATTGGAGGGATGTTATTTTTAAAAAAATAAGTTTGACTGAAAATATATATATAGATAAAGAACAAGTAAAAGACTTAAGTAACTTCCGAAATTTTATCAAAGATCCATTAAATTATTAGTAAATATTCATGGCTATACTACCTAATGTTATAGAATTGATAAGTCTGGCAATTATTTTGCTGATTTCTGTATGACTACACGAATACGCTCATGCATATGTTTCTTATATACAATGAGATCCTACTCCAAAATTGCAATGAAGATTGACAACAAATCCGCTAAAACACGTAGATCCCATATGATTTATCATGATATTTTTGATTTGATTTTGATGGTGAAAGCCTGTAATAATCAATCCTGATTATTATAAAAATCCATTAAAATGAGAAGTTTTGACTGCTTTTGCTGGACCTGCAACAAACATCGCTTTGTCAATAATCTGAACACTAATAATGTTAATTGTAGCAAAAATTTCATGATTGGGTATAAATGATATTTATTTGTGAAATTATTGATTTTTGGTTTGATTTTTATTACAATTTTCTATGATAAATATTGGATTAGCTGTGTTTAATATGATTCCTATTCCTCCATTAGATTGATTTAGATTGGTAAAAATTGTTGCAAACAAATTTGCTGCAAATATAGAAAAATATACAAGATATATTGCTTTGGGATTTCTTATACTTATTTTGTTTGGAGAACAAATCATCGGGCACGATATCGTATGAAATTTCATAAGCACCGTATCTTCTTGAATATTTAACTTCTTTTTTACATTATTTGCTAGTATATTTTATTAATTAATAATTAAAAATTAAATAGAATAATCAAATTTTTACAAAATTACAAAATCAATTATGAATGAAAAATTACAATCAATAATCAATAAATATGAAGAATTGAGAGAAGCTTCTATATCTCCTGAAGTAATTTGAAATCAAAAAGAATCAATTAGAATCAATAAAGAGATATCTGCTATGCAAGAGAGATATGACTTAGCTAAAGAATATATGATGTATTGGAATCAATTAGAAGAAGCAAAAGAAATAATAAACACCGAGACAGATCCTGATATGATGGAAATGGCTAAAGAGCAAAAAAAAGAATCAGAAGAAAACTTAGTTGAAATTGAGTGAAAGCTCAAAATAGCACTATTACCACAAGATCCAAACGATGATAAAAATATATTTTTGGAAATTAGGCCTGCTGCTTGATGAGATGAAGCTGCCCTTTTTGGAGCTGAACTTTTGAAAATGTATCTAGCTTATGCTCAAAAAATGTGATGGAAACCTGAAATCGTAGAAGAACAATTGACTGATATTGGTGGAGTAAAATTTGTAATGGTAAAAATTTGTGGAGATAAAGTATACTCTCTCATGAAATTTGAATCTGGAGTACATAGAGTACAAAGAATCCCTGAAACAGAATCTCAATGAAGAGTACACACTTCTACTGTCACAGTAGCTATCATGCCTGAAGTAGATGATGTAAGTATCTATATTGATCCAAAAGATGTAGTTATGGATACTTATGCAGCTTCTTCTTCATGATGACAAAATGCCAATAAGAACCAAACTTGAATTAGGCTTCACCACATACCAACAGGATTAATTGTAGACATATGAGATAGTAAATCTCAAATCAAAAATAAGGAAAAGGCATTTGAAGTTTTAAAATCTAGGTTGTACCAAATGGAGTTGGATAAACAACAAAAAGAACAGAAAGCTATCAGATGAAATCAAATATGAACATGAGATAGATCTGAAAAAATTAGGACATATAATTTTCCACAGGATAGAATCACTGACCACAGAATTCACAAATCTTGGTCAAATATCCCTGTAATATTAGCAGGAGAACTAGATGATATACTAAAAAGTTTAGTAGTAGAGAATCAAGCAATGTTGTTGGAAAAAATAGAAAAAAGTGAATAAGATATTTTTGAAATAAAAAAGAAACACTGGTGTAAAATACTCGCCAGTGTTTTTTTGTTCCCTAATTTAATCCTTTTTTGAACAATTCCAGAGCATTTTTTGCCATTCTTGGAGAGAGACGTTTGTCTACCTTTTGGAAGCCTTGGATGAAAGCATTTAATCCATCTATTTTATGACAATTGCTTTCAAATCCCGCAACCCCAGATAATACTGGGCAATTCTGCTGGTATTCCGACAAAATTCTTTCGCATGACAAGTCGCAATTTAAGCAGGTTTGTCCTGAGCTACGCCCATTTTCTTCAGCATATGCAAGCATAGTCTCTTTGTTGGCAAATCCAGCCTCTATAACAGGATCATCATTCTTAAATTGTTCGTTAAATTCTTCTAAATTACTCATACACATAAATTTTAGGTTAATGATTTTTTTATTTTTCTTAGGGGTTATATTATAGCCCTTATGAACAAAAAATCAATACTAAAATGGAAAATCATCTTCAGAATAGTCAATTTCAGAAATTTTTGGGATTTGTAATTCATCCATTCATTTCGTAGTTTCATATTTTTTCAATTCTTCACAAACTTTGTAAAATGTACAATTTTTACATTTATATAGATCATCTGTCCTCTGGAAATATGAACTCTCAATTGGTTGGTTGTCTGATACATTTTTGTTCAAAATCAATGATTTTTGGATATTTGCATCATCTATAATTTTTTGCTCAATGTCCAATAAATCTTGTTTTGTGATTTTTCAACCAAATTTCACAATTCATTTCAAAAATATTTCATAAGCCTCTACTTCAAAATCATCAATCTTGTCATATCAAATTTTTTGTAAAATTTTGTATGCATAGACTTTGAGCTGATCTGAGATCGAATCTGGAGATTTTTCTGGTATTTTTCCACTTTTTCGATCATAAATTATATATTTTTTGTCTTTTGTAATAATTCAAAAATCAGGCTGTGCAAAAATATTCATTCACATAAGATCTGGAATATTATCTATTTTTATCTTCATTGATTCAAAATTTTTATCTTTTGGTTCTATAAATAAAGTATTTCATGGCTCTTGGAAATATTTCTCAATTTCAGCATTTAATTCACTCTGACAAAATTGATCGAATTCTGATAAAATCAGCTCTTTTCATTTCTCAAAAAAATCATCAATATTTTCCTTGTAATAATGCTCTGTAAGTCAAAATTTCACATCAGAATTATATTTGGTATAATCTCTAGCTCTAGAAATTTGGAAGTCTCTATCCATTTTTGATAGCAATGAAGACTTAATTTTCTCAATATTTTCAGATGTCTTTTCATTATTTTTGATCAAATGTAGATAATCAGACATCAAATCATGGAGACACTCCCCTAATCGCATTGCCAAACTTTTCAAATTTTTGGCAACCATAGCATCATTTCGCAATCATCGATCTTTCTCTCTCAAATAATTTGAATAAGTAGAAAGATAATACTTCTTCACACAATAATGTAAAACCGTGGATTTTGAAATTGATCGAGAAAGTGGATTTTTGAATTCAGACATTTTTTAGAATATTTTTAATAATAAAATTCAATTGTTTTTTATTTTGCTGATATTGAGATTAAATCCAACAATAAACATTGTAAGGATTTACAAACCGATTAAAATCATCATATACTCATTCTAGATTTCACAAAACTAAACTAAAACATCGAGTCACTAAGATTTTTACAATTCTTTTTTTATTATACTCACATTTATACTTATGACTTTCTCAATCAATTTCAATCACTAAATTTAATTCTTTACAATAAAAGTCTACAATGTATGGTCAAATCATACTTTGTCTCATAAAATTTGTTCATGTTTTTCATTTTTTCAAAATCGTATTCCAAACTAATCATTCAGTTTTTGTTGGATTTTTCTATTTTCTCTAACATACAATAAATTATTTCAATTATAGAGCAAATACATTATTTTTCAGTTCAACAAAAATAAACAATTAAATTATATAATTATTTTTGACAAAATCAATTGATTTTTTGACAACTATTATTA
>JAZUKX010000078.1:0-7431 GCA_045643505.1 Candidatus Absconditabacterales bacterium
TTATTCTTTTCTTTATTAAAAATTTAATTTTATCAAAAAATAAATTCATTAAAATTAAAATCTGGATTTCAAATTTTATCTTTATTTTTTCTTACATATTTTAGTCACACAATATAATACTTAAAAACTTTGAAAGTTTTATATTGCATGAAATCAAAAATAGAAAATATGACCATAGTCCGTAAATATGCTGGATAACTTTTATTAAATTTCTTTATAAAATAGTATCTATGAATTATATTTTGGTAAATTCTTTGTTTGTTCGCTATCCTGGAAGCTGGAGATTCACAGTGTGTTAATTTTATGGATGGCACAAAAAATAATGAATTTGGATATTTTGATTGTATACTATAGCTTAAAAAACAATCTTCCATTAAACTATATTTCATAAAATTCTTTTCAAATCTAAATCATTCATCAAAAACTTCTTTTTTAAAAAACATTCCACATCATGGGGCTCGTTCAATGTTTTCTATATTTATTGGATTAAAGAACGGCATAGCATTAAATCATCATTGGGTAACAAAAAATTTATTTTGTTTCCATTTTCAGCTAAGCAGCAATAGTCATATTTTTTTGAAAAGAGTTATCCTTCTAGCAATATTATCAATATTAGCAACTCCTCATTTAGCTTTTCCGTTACCTAAAAAGAATTTTTCTAATTCACGGAAAAAATCCTTTTCCAATAATACATCATCATCCAAAAATAAAACCATATCAGAATCCTTATTTAAATTATCTATTCATATATTTCTAGCTAGAGCTGAAGATTTAATATCTGTGTAGAAATATCTTATATTTAATTCTTTAAAATTTTGACAAAATCCCTTTGTATCATTATTCTCGGATTGATCAACTATAATTACCTCAAAAGGAAGTTTATCACATCTAGAAATGCTAATCAGAGTTTCTTCTAAATCTGATTTTCTGTTTAATGTTGGTATTATAACTGAGACTTGTAAATTGCCCATTTATTTTCAAAATATTTCATAAAATTCCTTGATATTATTATCCCACTGAAACTTCTTCTCAATAATTTCCTTATTCTTTTTAATCCATTCATCTCTCTTTCATACTAATCTAATTCATTCTTCTAATCATCTCTTTATCTCTTCTATACTGGAATCTTTCAATACTACTGCATTTTCTCCATCAACTAAAACATCTGTTGCTCATTCATTTGGAGTAGCAACAATTAAACATCAAAAATACATTGCTTGTAATAATGTGGTAGCAAGTCATCAACCTGGATTAGATGTGTGCATATGAATATCAAATTGTTTCTGATATGCTAAAGCTTCAAGAAATGGTTTTCATCATGTGAAATATACTTTATTATCTTTATCTAATGATTTAAGATAATCCATATCTTCTCAATCTCATATTACTACAATTTGTATTTTATCTTGTATCTCTTTTTTTATTTCATAGTAAGCTTTAACTAAACTTTCTACATTCTTTCGTTTATATAATCTTCATACAAATCAAACTATAACTTTATCTTTAAATTTTTTATGAAGATCTTCTACTTCTGGTAATGTATTTGGTATATCTAGTCATCTATAAATTACTTGTATATGTTCTTTTCTTCAAAATTCTTTTTCAATAAATTTTCTACATGCATTTGATATAGGTACAATTACATCCGCTTTTTTAAAAACTCGTTTTCAGATTAATCTATCGTAGAGATATGCTACCTTATTAGTAAATCAGCTACTAACTTGGATATAATCACTTCCATGTTCTACATGAATCCACTTTTTCTTTCGTCTTCTTGCATACCATCATCACATAAATGTAGCTAAGAAAAATCTTGTATGAGTTTGGATTACATCAGGTTTCCATTTTTTTACTTGTTTAATAACTGATCGATATTGTTTTGTCCAAAATTTAGGAACAGAATAATTTGGAATTATATCAAAAGCAGGAATTACTAATACTTTATATCAATCTTTTTCATATTCTTTAACTCATTTTTCTTGTCATACTCAAAATACCACATTTAATACTTCTCAACATCATTCTTTTATAAAATATTTACTAAATTCTTCAGCAACTGTTTCAAGTCCTCACTTATGTGGCGGAAAATAAGGTAGGAATTGTGCAACTTTCATGTCTTATAGGTAGTGCGGTAAAAATCCATCACGTACCTTTTATTCTCTCTCCATCTGAATATAGAGACAGCTTATAACTTATAGTCGCCAAACCATTATACAGTACCTACAAAGATATATGTATTTTAGTTACAAACTGTCTTTATTTTCAATTGATATTTTTTCAAAAAAATAAAAAGCACCCTAATGATGGGTGCTATTAATCAAATCTGACATTTGTCAAAGAGATTATCCACATCAATAAGATGCTTTTTATTCTCTTTAACAAAAATTTTTATCAGATTTTTCGTCAGATTTTTTGATTTGATTAATAGCAATTATGAATTTAAAAAATCATAATCAAAAATCAAGAGATAATATTTTGAGCAAATAACTACAAAATTGGAAAGATATTCGAATAACGTTTATTATGGATGATAATAAAACTATCAGAAAATTTTTTCATTTGAAAATTTGTTTTACATCATTACAATGCTTGATATTATTATTTTATCGATAAAAGGACAAATGCTTGAAATAAAAAATCTCACATCAACAGTTGATGGAAAAAATATTTTAAAAAATATTAATATAAATTTTGAAATTTGAAAAAATTACTGCTTACTTGGAGAAAATGGTAGTGGAAAATCCAGCCTAGCTCTTACGATTATGTGACATCCAAAATATGAAATTACAGACTGAAGTATAATCATAGATTGACAAAATATCAAAGATTTAACTCCAGATCAAAGATCTAAATTATGATTATTTTTAGCATTCCAAAATATTCCAGAAATTCCATGAATTAAATTATTTGAATTTTTGAGGATGATTTACAATACAAAAACATGAGAGGATCTTACATTTGTAAAATTCAAAAATTTTATAGTCCCACAAATGGAAGAAATTTGATTAGATTCAGAATTTTTACGAAGAGATTTAAATGTATGATTTAGTGGATGAGAAAAAAGGAAAATAGAATTACTCCAAGTCAAACTCCTTAAACCTAAATACATATTTTTGGACGAAATAGATAGTTGACTAGATGTTGATGCATTTAAAAGTATCTCAAAATCCATCCAAGAACTAAATGATTATTCAAATTGTTTTATCTTCATCACACACCATTTTGAGATAATAAACAATATAGATATAGACGAAGTTTATGTATTAAAAAACGGAGAAGTAGAGGAGACAGGAGACAAAACATTAATAGAAAGGATCAAAGAAAATTGATTTAAATAAAAACTATTCAATAGTACATTTCTTTCTCGGCAGGTCGAGGATTCACTTCGTTCGGAAAAAAAAGAGAAATACGAAAAAATATTTTCCCTCTTTTCACGTGTCCGGCTTCAGCAGGGAAGAGAGGATTAAGGGGTGATTTAACTACTCAATAAACCAACAATGAAAAAACGAATCCTATTTACACTCACAATACTAACAACCACATGCTGAATAACGACATCACAACTTTATGATATTGTCGGAAATAAATACGAGACTGATATCACAGAATTATCAAATCGTTGAGTTGTAAAATGATATCCAGATTGAACATTTAAGCCAGATCAATGAATTACTCGTGCAGAGATGCTAAAAATAGCACTATTGTCATCAAATACAGAAATCACGGAATATCCACAAGAATGTTTTCCTGATGTAAATACTTGAGAGCGATATCATAATATAATCTGTACAGCAAAGAATATATGAATAATCCAATGATATCCAGACTGAACATTTAAACCAAATAAAAATGTTTCGATAGTAGAATGACTAAAAATATGAATTGAATCTTTCAAAATCAATACAAGAGAAATAAAATCAGATTATTGGTACGAAAAATACTTAAATTTTGCAGATGAAAATCAAATTTTTTCAAAATATTCAATATATCCAGAATGAGAATTGACTCGTGGAATGATGGCACATTTAGCAACAAGCTTGATCCATTGACAAGCTGAAAATCGAAATCAAGAGCCATGATATCCATCACAATGATGTAATAAAAAAGAACCATCTAAAACTCCAACAAGTATTGTTATTGATTGAGTTGAGAGACACTTCATTACAAGTATTTGAAAAAATTATTCACATTCAAAATTAAAACCAGCAAAATTGATATTTGCATTTCACGGACGTACACAACCATATGATTCGCTATGATATTATAATATTGAAAAAAAATCTGATGGAAATGCTATTACAATTTATCCAGCATGATTACCAGAAGAATGACCACAAAGAAGTTGGATGAATCCATGAGATAAAGTTGCAGCACTTAGAGATTATAAATTGTTTGATGAAATATTAAAAGAAATATCAAATGAATATTGTATCGATCTATCACAAGTCTATGTTGTCTGACATTCACTTTGATGACGATTCACAAGTATGTTGTGATGTGCGAGATGAGCACAAATTCACTGAATTTGAATTGTAGGATGAAGCCCAATGACTTTCCCAACATGTTCGGCTCCAATTTCAGCTATAATATTCCACAATCCAAATGATCCTTTAGCATGATATGCATGATGAGAAGAGATTCGCAACAAAATAGTGAAACAAAACCAATGTTCAACCGAGACAGAAAACTACAAAAATTCATATGATATGGATTGTGTAAAATATAAAGATTGTTTACCATGATCAAATGTAGTTTTTTGTAAATATTATGAATGATGACATAATCGACCAAATTGAGCAGCAGAAATGATGTACGAATTCTGGAAATAACATTTACATCATAAAAATTTACAATGACAAAGAGAATAAAATTTATACTAACCACATTGTTGATAGTAATTTTAATTGGTGCGCCCCTTTTAATTGTTTCACAAACAAATAAAAAATCGAATCAAATAATTCAACGACACAACAATGAAACAAAAAAAATTATAAGTAGTAATTTTTTAGCAAATAAATAAAAACATATTGAAACAAGTCAAATTAATTTAATTAATAACTACAAAAATGTGAGAAATAATCCCTATAGTAAATGAAAATGATGAAATAATTTGTTACAAAAAACCATCAGAAGTAAAACAATGAGATATAAAAAGAATCAGTTGCCTACTAATAGAAAATTCAAAATGAGAAGCATTAATCGCTAAAAGATCAAATATAATGAAAAAACGACCATGAAAATGGTGATCAGCAGCAGGTTGATGTGTGGATAAAGATGAAAGTTACGAAGACGCGATGAAAAGAGAAGCAAAAGAAGAATTATGAATCGAAGTAAAAAACTACAAAGAAACCAGTAAAGTACGTTATAAGATGATATTCATACAACATTTTAAAGCAATTATGGACATAGATATAAACGAACTCAAACTACAAAAAGAAGAAGTAGATTCAGTAAAACGGATAAAAAAAGAAGAACTATACAAACAAAGTAAAGAGAATCCAGATGATTTTGTCCCACAATTACTAGAATTTATAGACGAATATACAAACAACTAATGACCCTAAAATCCACACTTGAAACAGCAAGTAATATAAAATATGATATATACCTAGATACTCTAAACGAAGATACGATTAGACAAATTTCTCTAGATCAAAAAGAACCAGAACGAATGTTCCAACACAGATTGAACTGTCTAAAAATTTACAACGAATTACCAATGCCAAAATATTGACCAGATTTGAGTTGATTAAATTTAAATGATATTGTACGATATGCTAAACCAAGTCTAGATAATACTTGATATGCAAATTCTCGAGATGATGTTCCTCAAGAAATAAAAGATAAATTTGATAGATTATGAATTCCTGAAGCAGAAAAAAGATACTTAGCGTGAGCATGATGACAGATGGATAGCGTAAATTTTTACCATAAAATCAAAGAAAAACGGGCAAAAATTTGAGTGATTTTTGAAGATATGCCAAGTGCATTACAGACACATTGAGATTTGATAAAAGATCATTTCATGACTTTAGTAAAACCGACAGAACATAAATTCGCTGCACTTCATTGAGCAGTCTGGAGTGGATGAACTTTTATTTATATCCCCAAATGAGTAAAAGCAGATGAGCCACTTCAAGCATATTTTCGTATGAATACTTATGCTGGAGGACAATTTGAACATACACTCATTATCGTAGATGATGACGCAGAATGTAGTTATATAGAGTGATGTTCGGCTCCAAAATACGATAAATCATCAATCCATGCATGACTTGTTGAGATCTTTTTGTGAAAAAATACAAAAATGAGGTATTCATCAGTAGAAAATCGATCAACAAACACATATAATTTGAATACAAAGAGAGCAGAAGTAGGCGAAAATTCCTATATGGAACGAATAAGTGGAAATTTATGATCAAGAGCTACAATGCTTTATCCTTGTAGTGTATTGAAATGAGATAATAGCAAAACAGATATGCTTTGAATTGTAGTAGCAAGCAACTGACAAGATCAAGATATCTGAAACAAAGTAATTCATATTTGAAAAAATACAACATCAAATATAGTTAGTAAATCAATTTGTAAAACTTGATGAATTTCTACATTTAGATGACTTGTTTATATTGATGAAAAATCTGAAAATAGTTCAAATAGTACCAAATGTGATGCTATTTTGATTGATTGAGATTCTGTGAGTATAACAATCCCAAATATTAGTGATAATAATTGAACTTCAAATATATCACACGAAGCTAGTAGTGGAAAAATCGATGAACAAAAATTATTTTATCTTACATCTCGTTGAATTTCATCAGAAAAAGCAATTTGAATGATAATAAATTGATTCTTCTCAGATGTTACAAAAAAACTTCCACTCGAATATGCATGAGAACTCAATAAACTGATCGATATGGAAGTAGGGGAATAACAGCCGTCATTTTACCGCTTTATTGTCCCCCTTATTAAGTCGTAAGATTCCGACTTGTCGGAAGGGGGATCTATGGAGAATTTTTCCCTCATTTCGAATGTAGTGAGAAATCCACAAAAGATAAAATTTGAACCCCCTTCATCCCCCTTCATAAGGGGGACTATTACATAAAACATATGTCACGCAATTTCACTACGCCTTCGTATTCAATCCAAAAATTACTAACAAACCTAAAACGAGCGACGTTGTCGTAGAAGCGAGTCCGTAGAACAAACAAAAATATGGAAAATCGTACTAAGTGCTGAAATTTGCGTGCTTAAAAAAAGAGATTTTTTGCCTACTTTTGTAGCTCTGAACAAAAGTAGGTCTGGGGTTTGGGGCAGAATAGCCCCAAAACGATTTCAATCAACATTTAACTTATATTCTTCGGTCGCTTCGCTCTCTCAGAATGACACATACCCCGTCATTTCGAACAAATGTGAGAAATCCACAACCAGCAG
>JAZUKX010000079.1:0-6549 GCA_045643505.1 Candidatus Absconditabacterales bacterium
ATACATGCATCGTGATTTTCTGCACCAATGGAATGAGATTTCCAGACAACAATAAAAAATATTATACAAAAAATAAAAACATTAATATAATTTTATTATGATTTATTTTGTAATTCTAAATTATGGGTAAAAAAACAAATGATTACGATATTTCGTTACGTTTGATTAGACCTTTATTGCATTTTATATTAATATTGGTGATATTTTTTTGTGTATATAAACTACGTTTGGTTACAGATTTGATTCCGTTAGTCCAATTAGAAATACCAGTAATTAATATGTATGAATTGTATCTATATGCTTTGATTTCATGAATATCTTTTGTGTGAATTGGAATATTGAAAAAATTGTATGAATTAAATAAACCTATTCAAAATTATTTCAAGACATTTACAAAAGTTTGGATTTATTGGATTATTTTTATTACATTTGCATCTTATTTTTGAGCAGGATTTATATTTAAATTTTGAATATCTAGATTTATAATATTGATATGAGGACTGCTAACATATATTGTTTTGTTTCTTTTTGATCAGGCTCGAAATAAATTGGAAAGTATTATACACAAAAATTGAGATAATAAAATTTTGATTATTTGAGACAATTCTCCAGATAGTTATGATATCGTGAGTAAAATCCAAGAATGATTTTCGTTTAAGACAGAATTTATTCAATTAGCAGACATAAAAGATATAGATCTAAAAAAATATTTTATTGTAATTGCAGCATGAATATTTAAAAGAGATGATTTGCAAAATATGTTGGAAGAATTGAGATATACAGATACTAGATTTTACCATATATCAGAATGATATTTTTTGGAAGACATTGTCTATGAACCTGAAAATATCTCAAATCTAGTCGCTATGGAATATAAGCATTCAAAGCTAGATGGACGATCTGTGGTTTCCAAAAGGATATTGGATGTTATCGTATCATTTTTCGCAATTATCATCTTGTCTCCATTAATGTTAATTATTTGAATTTTGATAAAAATAGATAGCAAGTGACCAGTATTCTTTACACAAAAGAGAGTAGGTAAAAATTGAGAATTGTTCACATTTATAAAATTTCGCTCAATGGTGCAAGATGCTGAAGATCTCAAAAAAAATTTATTAAAGCAAAATGAGAGAAAGTGACCATTATTTAAAATTAAAGATGATCCTAGGATTACAAAATTTTGAAAATTTTTGCGTAAAAGTTCGATAGATGAATTGCCACAATTGTTTTGTGTGTTAATTGGAACGATGTCTCTAATATGACCAAGACCACATTTACCAGAAGAAGTAGAAAAGTATGAACAACGAGAAAAAAGATTACTTTCAATAAAACCTGGAATCTCATGATATGCACAAGTATTTGGTAGAGACAACCTAAGCTTTTCTCAAGAAGCAAAATTAGATTTATATTACATACAAAATCGAAGTATATTTTTAGATTTTTATGTGATTTTTTCTACATTTAAAGTAGTATTTAAGGGAAAATAATTTTAGTATAAAATTTATCTTATCTTCTTTGGATAATCTCCAAACTTATTAACAATCCTGTTTCATTTTTTTGGAGAATATCATATCTATTGTATACATGTTGGAGCTCATTAATGAGGACGATTACTGTATTTTCATCTTTTCAAAAAACCCAAGTTCATGTTCATTGATCCCAAGATCATTTAGTTTCAAATTCTCAATCTGATTTGAATTCAAATGTTTTATTTTCTGTTTGCTGTAAAGATAATTTGTATCATATATTTATATTATTATCTTTGAAATAATCATCATCACTATCAGATTCATATCGAACTTTGTCACAAAAATCACACTCAAATTTATTTTCAGTTTCTGGGATTACAGTGATTCAAAAGTATTTTTCAGCTTGCTCCAAAAATGGAATATCTGTATTGTAAACGAAATCTCACTTTTTCCATTTCTTGAAAGCTTCTTTTGAAAACATTTCTTTTGTTGAACTTACATATAAATTTCCATCCATTGCTTGTTGGTATCTAACAACTTCATATCAGCTTCAATTATCTGAGAATTCAATTGTAGTTGGAATTCATGCAAATCAGCACGCACTACTCAAATTTCATCTTTCATCGATATAAAATCATTCTCCATTAGTCACAAGATAATATTCTAAGTTTCATGTTTTATTTATACCTGTTCACAAAATAGCATATGAAATAAATGTATTTTCATTTTCAGACCAATCTTTTCCACAATCTTCATGTGCAAGAATTGCTTTTTCAATGATAGAGTCTATATCTGTAGTATCAAAATCTCATTGATTAATGGCATTAATATCGTCCAAAATAGAAAATTCTAAATGATAGTCATTTCAATTAAAAATTTGTAAATACACACTATCTACTTTTCATCTAGGAAATAATGTATAAAAAGTATCACCATCTTCATTTGTATATCATCCAAAATTTTTGAAATCAACTTGGAAAGTATTATCTCATAATCTCTGAATTGCATTTGCAGGGAATTTATATTCTTTTAATCACAAAATTGAATCTTTAAAAAATAATGTGAATATTCAATCAATATCTCAATCTTTTGGTTCTCCCATAAAAATATAATTTAATTTTTTTCAATTATTATCAAATATATCTAATTTAAACTTAAAATTATCTCCAGTCTCATTTGATACAGGAATTTCTAAAAATATTTGTGGCCCTGTTATGTCTGCAGAAATTGTATTACCAATAAAAGTGTTTGATATAACATCTCTTATTTTATTAGACATATGAGTCCTATAGGCAAATATTCATCAGCATAAAATTATTATAATTGTCAAAAAAATAATTCATACTTTTTTCATTAGAATTTATATGTAATAAAGTAATACATATTTTATTCAATCAATCACTCAACTAATTCTCAAAGTAAGTTCTCTGTACTTTCTCATACCTCATCAATATTCTCTTCATGTTCATGTACAATTTCATCTCATTTATATTCAGGGATACATCTCCTACAAGGTTCAGTTAAGTTTCTCTCATAAGCATCTCTTACTGTTCATTCATATACAGTTTCACTATTTGAGAAAGCAGGGCAATCTTTATCTACATGATATTTTTTGCTATATTCAGCCCAATAAACAGTTCCTGATGGACTAACTTGCAAAACTTCTTGTTCTGCTCTTAATAATTGTTCACTAGAAACAGGATTGAAATCATAACCAGTCAATCATGCAATCACTAACGCAATAGCTGCTACAGAAGTGACCAATGTTTTTGATTTTTTATCTAATTTTTTATCTGTTAATACAAATATGATTATTGGCAAAAATGCTAATACAGACAAAATTGAACCTAAATTATTCCATAACCAAAATTTTGTTTTATTTTTTTCTGATGCTGGATCGATGTGATTTGCTTTTTTCCACAATAATGAACCTGGGACAAAAAATAATAAATCTAATCATAAAGCAATCAATAAGAATGTAGTTAATTCTAAACCACTAAATCGACTGATTACTTCTGTCAATCTCAATATTCAAATTATTTCAAAAACTATTGCAATCAACCAACATAAAACTGCAAACAATCTAAATTTGTTTCATCTTTTTTGTGGATCTCATTTTTGCTCAATTTTGATAATTTTCCCATGTTCATCTTTCCCATAAACTTCACCATTATCACTTTCATGACTATCAACTTTTACATAAGTTTTTTCTTTTGCCATTTTTTTTATTACTAAAAAAATAAAAATCAACAACTTGATATAGATTTCATATAAATAATCAATGAAATATTAAAAACTATTAATTTTTGTTCATTTTTTTTTATTTTGTGAACAAAAATATGTTTTTTGTCTCATGTGTGAGAATTTAATATTAATTTCAATTCCATGAAATTTCATTTCTTTACATATCATGCAGTAATTCAATCACAGAAATGTTTTTGATTTTTTTCATTGGTCCAGAAATAGCTAAAATCACAGCGACAACTACTATCCATGTACTACTGCAACTACTTTCCACTCACTTTTATAAAGTTCTAATACTAATACTAAATCTTCAGATTTTTCTCATTCATAATGATAATTTCATTCGTATGTATAATGAACGAAAACAGGATTATGAAATTTACTAACTAATGGACTTAATTTATGAGCTAAATTATCACTTCTTGCTAATAAACTCTCAAAATCAATCACAGTAGTAGTGGTAGCAATTCAATTATTAAAAGGTTTATTACAAACATACTGCTGGAAATATTGATTTAATGATAATTGTAATGGTTCTCATTCTGGACCAGTACTTTCTCGTGAAAAGATTTCTCAATTATAAAAAGAAAAGACAGATGATTCAAATACAGTTCATCCTAATCAAACAAGATATGAATATGGAAAGAATTCTACTCATTTTTCAGGATGTACTATTTTTGCAAAATTTGCGAAATCGTGTTTACATGCAGTTTCTATAGCTATTTCTGCGGTAAGCTCAGGAGATCGTATATCACTATTTACTTCATCATAAATATCTTTCACTTCTCATTCACACAAAAATTTATCTCTATCTAAATCAAAATATACATATCTTCAATATGGACATCGACTTAAATACCTATTCAAATCCAATTGATATCATGCTGGTAATGTGATTTTCATTACAATATTTGGATTGTTGAATGGAACGATTTCATCATATAAATTAGCATTTTCTCACCAACCAAACACTCGTCATTTTTCATTTTTTGAAACTGTTGGCATATTCGCTTTACTATAAATTTCTTTTGCAATTTCACTATTTTTTGCTGTGAAACTATACTCAAATTCTGCTTTAAATTCATCTCATCTATACAATTCATAGTAAATTTTTGGTTTATTTTCATCAATCCTATCCATTGTCTCAAAACTCACAAATCATGAAGTTGGTACTTCTCATAAATCAATAGGGAAATTATATGTATATCTTTGCATTCAAATATATCAAATTCACTCTGCTCACAACCAAATACATCAACCAATTGCAATAATCAAAGCGATAAAATGAGCAAGTCGATTTTTTATTGGAGTTCATTTAACACGGAAAATCCAAGCAATAAACCAAAATGAAAAAGATAAAATCAAACATCAAAGAGCAATAAGACTTCAAATGCTAAACATCATTTTGAATGATTGATTTCCTATTGTTAAATCACTTATCATCAATCAAATTCATCAGCACAACATTCAAATGCAACACAACAAAACTCCACATACAAATATCCTTCGAATCCATTTTATCAATCTTCATGTATTTTTTCAAATTCGTCTAATCCAATCTCATAAACGAGTTGCTATTCTCTTTCATTTTTCAGAAGCTCACATGATTGCATTTTCTTTGTCTGTGACGAATCTAATCAAAAATATTACAAGATACAACCAAAATCCAAATGAATATGCAAATATCAAAAAGAAAAATAAACAACGCACAATCCGAACTGGAACTTTAGTCAATTCTGCTAACCAAGCACACACTCACAAAATCTTTGGCTTGTATTTTGTCTCTTTCTTCTTAGTTTTCTCTGATTTTACAGACATTGTAACATCATCTGCATCAAAAATATCTTCTGGTTCTCAAATTGAATTTACAATTTTTACCATTTTTTTCTGCGTGATTTCTCATTTTTCATCAAAAAGTTTTTCTAAAATACTTTGATAAATATCATCTAACAAATCATCAGAAATATCATGAGATTTTGCATATTTTTCAATCCTAGAAATATATTTTTCCAAAAATTCTTTTGCAGAACTTTCCATATTAAATGTTTGTCATTGAAATTTGAATTCACTCATTTTTTTATAAGTAAGAACATAAATAAAATTTATTTTTTCCTATTTAGAATTAAGTAAACAATAGGAAGTATTCCACATGTATTAAAAATAAACATACAAACAAATCGTCATCATTGAGATCTCTGTCACGCTTTATACATAGCAAGTCATTTCCAAACAATATCTCGTATTGCAAAGACTATACATGCGACAATCCAAGCATTTGACAATAAATTTTGTAAAGTAATCATTTTTTATATATTAATAATAAAATTTATTTTTGCACCCTTTATAAGGGGGACTATCTTTGCCCCCTTTTGTAAAGGGGGTAGGGGGATTCTTTTTATTCTATCTTTTTGAACCCCCTTTATCCCCCTTTATAAGGGGGACATCTTTTCCATCAATTACTAAAGAGGGTGATTTATCCTACAATCTTAGTCACACTATCACTAATTTCTTTCCATACTTGATCCATAATTTCCAATGTCTCTTTTCATTGTTTAGTTAATTTATAATATTTCCTTGGCGGTCATTGGACAGATTCCACTCGTACATAATCGAGTAATTTACTTGTCTTCAAACGAGAGAGTAGTGGATACATCGTTCATTCCACGACTATCATATTTGCTTTTTTCAATTGTGTAATAATATCATTCGCATAGACCTCTCATTTGGAAATTATACTCAAAATCAAATATTCCAAAATTCATTTTTTCATCTGAGTTGTAATTTTTTCTTCTCACATAATGAAAATTTTTAAAATAAAAACCTTAATATCTAACTT
>JAZUKX010000080.1:0-5226 GCA_045643505.1 Candidatus Absconditabacterales bacterium
TCATCATACCAGATATTTTTTATGATGTTTCCTGATATGATTGACTACTCTTTTGTGTCTATGTCTAATGTCTACCATCACAGTAAAAGCAATTTCATACAAATATAAAATATTTTATGCTAAATTTTATCAAATTTAGCTTATATTAATTATACTCTTAATTAATTTATTTTTCAAAAATTTATTTACAATAGCACAAACATCTCTTGACTTTTATTCATTATCATATATTGTGACAGTCATTTTTCATCTATAAAGATCTGGAATTTGTAATGCTGGCACTATAATTTTTAATGTAGGATTATTTCAATATATTCATATTTTTCAATCATTTACATTTTCATTCCTATACATATAAATTATCGGATTACTCATACTAATATAATTATCTAATCAAGTTTTAATTTTTACATTTTCATTTGTGTCTCATGAAATTTTAAATACTGAATTAGATTTCAAATAAACATTAGACTTATCAATATAATTTCAAATATTTTTTTCTCACAACAAATTAGAAACAGAAAGTGTTGTATACCATCATTTATTTGATCAAATTTCATCTTGTATATAAAAATCTCATGTATTAAATTGATAATAATATGATTTTTCTACAAATGATGATTTTCATGTCATATCCACTTCACCAGAGAGGACAGCTTGCAAAGCCAAACCAGACGTACTCAAAATATCATTAAATTTAGCTAAAACATAAACTGAATTTTCCTCAAAATCTGAAATTTTTATCTCACATGTATCTATTCATTTTACTCAATCATTTGCATGATATATAATATTATCTCCATTTATCGTACAATTTCATATCGTTCATTGTTCACTTATTTCTGCTGTAAGATAAAAATCTCAACAATCTCATTCTTGTGCATTTGTATTTTCTTTCCAATTTACTGAAATTCATGTTCAAACTCTTGATACGGTAAATCATGTAGCTGTAACTCATGTGTCTACAAAAGTAAATATTGATGTATTAATTGAAATATTTCATGCTAAGTCTTTCACATATCATGTAATTATTGTGATATCATTTCACTTTTTTGGGAATACATCAAATGTATTTACTATATTCCAATTTATTCCATCAAAACTAATTGGGTTGTCTGCTAATTCTTCATTATCATTTAAATTATTTACTCGTACAATTCATGTTGCACATTCATATCCACTATTATTAGGGAAATCAAATGTAGGTAGTGTAACATCTATCCATTTCACATACAAAGTCATATTTCCTGTAACAATATCTGTCTCAAAATTTCGTTCCGTTTCCATTCATGAAATATACCAACCATTGAATTCATATCATGTTTTCGTTGGTTGTCCTGGATCAATAAATGTAGAATTTTCTTCTACTTCTACACTTTCAATTTCGGTTCATCAGTCTGAATTGAAGGTAACTGTATACGTTTGAATTTCTCTATCTTGGAAACAACGTATTGAAATAGCCGCACCACGAAGCTGATTTGTAACGGATACACCAGAAGCATCAAGAGACAAAATCCAAGCTTTATCACTAGTCGTAAAAGAGTTAGACCATGTGTAAGAATGAATTTTATCATAAAAAACTTTATAACCATCATATCTACGAGAGCCTGGGAATGGTATTTTAAATGCATTATAAAAATTCTTTGCATTATTTCAATTTGCTGTAAACATATTTATTATACTTTTCATTTCTCCACTTGTAGGAATATGATATCAAGTTCCACAAATTTGTATTTGTTGATCACGTGTCCATCAGGTTGTTGTTGCTGAATATCATGTATTATCTCATATAAATCAAGATGCTATTACTTGTGCCTGTGTCATATTATATGTATATCCAGTCATTCATCACCATTGATAATATAATCAGTATGATCATGTACTTGCACTCGATCAATATCATACTTCTGTGGCTCATACATTCATATCTTTCATTGTGATTGATTGTGTTCCATTTGTCACTGTAATGGTTCATTCTTCACAGTTCCATACTACTCAATTATACTGTGTTCATTGATTCTGACATCGTGGTTTATTCCATTTTGCATATAGTGTTGTATCTTCACTAATGTATGTCGTATTTGAAAATGAAAAAGGCTGAGTCAGCTCTTTGTCTGTATACCAGCCATCGAACGTCACATTTTCTTTTGTTGGATTTGTTGGTGCGGTGTCCCTTGGATTCCATCGTTTAAATCATGTCTGTGATTCTACTTCACTTCATCAATTACTGTCAAAGGTTAATGTTAAGAAGTCTGAATTCTTAAAACAACGAAGAGGAAAAGCGCGTGCACGGTAGTCCCAATATTGAGGATCAAGCCTAGAAGAATTCGTGTCCAGGCGATATGCGTACTTAGTGCTATGTGCAGTAGACGACCAATAGTGGGCAGAAAAACCCCAATCGATAGTTGATGACGACGAGCCGTTACGATAACCAGCAAAAGGCATACCCAATGCAGCTAGCATACAATATTGAATTCATTTATTAGTTGTATGAATAAAATTACAATATTCCATTCAGTCTTCTGTTGCTTGCCATTTCTGGAATAGATTACGAGAAGCTAACCATTCATATGTACTAGGTACATGATATCACGCTGGACAGGGTCATTGTTTATCTGCATCTGAATTAACTATATTTTGTGTCTCTCACGTTCATCACCATAAATTTCTATTATCTTCTTCATCCCATCTGTCTGACTGTTTTATAAATGTACCATTAAAATAATAATTACCTGGTCATCGTTGATTATCTGAATAATTCTTAACAAGTACTAATCATAATGTATTTGGATATGATCATTCTGTAGGAAATCAGAAGTTATTTCACCACTGATAATAATTTCATCTAACAGAAACTGGATTATTATCAATACCATATGAATAGCCACTTACGTAATCTGTAGCTCATAGATTTCTATCCATTATTGTAAATGTCACTCAATCCCATGTTTGAGTCTTTTCTTCAAATGGCAAATATTTTGCATAAAGTGTAATTGCAGTATACGTAGTAGATGCATTAAGTCATGTCCACCTACTTTCTGGTGTCAATAAAATATTTGTGTACCATCATTCGAACGTATAATTTCATGAAAGATTTGGAATCTGAATTTCTTCAGGTCACTGATAATATCATCATGTCATCAATTGATAATTTATCGTCTTTTCTGTTGTTCAATCTGCGAATTTTCATCCTATAAAATCTGCTGGATTTGCTATAAATGTAACCTTGATTCATGGTTCATCTATTATTGGAGTGTCTACATCTTTGAAACAACGGATAGAAATAGCTTGTGCACGCTCATTTCTTTTTAATACAGGACTTGGATTTAAATATATAAAGGTTGCTTTATTGGTTCCATATGAAGAACTTGACCATAAAGCAGCTCTATTACCAAATTCTTCCATTACTGCATTATTATTACGACTTCATGCAAAAGGAATTTTCAACGATACTCCAAATGATACTAAATCGTTTCCATTACTTGTATACATATTTATTACTTCTTGCCATTCGCTATTTGTTGGAATATGATATCATTCTCCACAAATCTGTTTTTCCTGATCTGTAGTCCATCATGAGGTTATATTTGACCAAACATCATTATCTTGGATAAATCATTGAGATATCGCTTGTCATGATGATAATGAATAATCATATCCTGTCATTCCTCACCATTGATAATATAATCAATATGATCATGTACTTGCATTAACTCAATATGAAACTTCTGTGGCTCACACGTTCATATCTTGCATTGTTATTGACTGTAAACCATTTGTCACTGTAATAGTTCCTTCTTCACAGTTCCATATTACTCAGCTATATTGTGTTCACTGATTTTGACATCGTGGTTTATTCCACTGAGCATACAGTATCATATCTCATGTAACCACATCTGTATCAAATTTCCACAATTCTTCCATTCATGTCTTATACCATCATGCAAATTCATATCACGTCTTGATTGGTGCATCTGGCTGTAATACATATTCATTTCATGTCACTATTTGAGAGTCTATTTCTGTTCATCAATCTGTTTCAAACTCTACTGTATATACTGGTATCTCTTCCCATTTCGCATACAGTGTCATATCTCATGTAACCACATCTGTATCAAATTTCCACAATTCTTCCATTCATGTTTTATACCATCATGCAAATTCATATCACGTCTTGATTGGTGCATCTGGCTGTAATACATATTCATTTCATGTCACTATTTGAGAGTCTATTTCTGTTCATCAATCTGTTTCAAATTCCACTGTATAAATCTGAATATCTTCTTTATATACTCCAAAATCATTTGAAAAGCAACGAATATTTTTTCAATATGCTCGAGATTCTTTTCTATCTATTGAAAATGTTGTACCATCTATTTGCATACTATATGCATACATACTAGCACTAACTGGGGTAGATGAATACCAATGAGCTACTGTTCATTGTACATTTTGTTGATTGTTTGGTAAAATCTCTCATGCTTTTGCTATGTACAAGACATCTGAAAAGCAGTCTACATCATTAGCTGTATCACAATATTCTTGTTTTCAAGACAACGACAAAAATACATCATAAAGTGTTTGAATCTCTCATGATGAAGGCACATGATATCATGTAGGACATGGTCATTGTCTTGCCTCATTTGTATTTGTTGTATCTCACCATAAATTTCAATTATTTGATCTATCCCAATTCTTATTCTTTTTATCATAAAATACATTATTCACATAATATCCATTGACCGTATTTGGTCAGTAATTACTAGCATCTACTTGATTACTTGTAGTATTTGATATTGGTGTTGAAAATCAATAATTATTTCACCATTGGAAATAATATCAGTATCACGACAATTCATTAGCTCATAAGTCACGATCTAATATTTCATAGCTATAATTTCATGAATATAACGTTATACTTCACATTGGAAAATTATTTCACTGTGTATCTGTATATGTGATTCAAACTTGTTCTGGTATCTGATAAAGTATAGTGTTAGACATTGCGGCTTTTACATGATAATTTCAGATCATAGCTGGAATTAATCACAACACAAAAATCATTGCTTTAATCGCTCAGAATAGACCGAATCATCATACCAGATATTTTTTATGATGTTTCCTGATATGATTGACTACTCTTTTGTGTCTATGTCTAATGTCTACCATCACAGTAAAAGCAATTTCATACAAATATAAAATATTTTATGCTAAATTTTATCAAAT
>JAZUKX010000081.1:0-15662 GCA_045643505.1 Candidatus Absconditabacterales bacterium
TATTGAATATTTTATCAAAAAAGATACAAGTACTAATTGAGTATTAATTATATTTTTATACAATTTTTTTCATCATGAAAACACTAGCTATAGAGACAAGTTGCGATGATACATCTATTTGAATAATAAATTTTGATTGAAATGTCTTTACCGTAGACAAGCTGTTGGCTTATTCACAAATCAAGGAGCATAATGAATTTGGTTGAGTCGTACCTGAAATAGCATCTAGGCTTCACTCAGAAAAAATTATAGCTGTATTAAATGATATTGGACGAGATAATATAGAAAAAGTAGATAATATCTGTGTAACTACACATCCTTGATTGCCAGGTTCTTTAGTGGTATGAAAAACTGTCGCTGCACTTTTGGCTGAATATTATCATAAGCCATTAGTTCAAGTTGACCATATCAAATGACATATCTTGGCATTATTTTTAGAAAGAGATATTCATTGTTTTAAGTTTCCAATGGCAGTTTTGACAGCTTCTGGATGACATAATAATATTTATATAATCAATGGGAACAACAATTGAGATTGAAAATTCTGATTTGAATTAGAAAAAATATGACAAACATTAGATGATGCTGCTGGAGAATGTTTTGACAAAGTAAGTAGAATGCTGTGATGACCATATCCTGGATGAGTTCGAATTAGTCAACAAGCTGCAAAATGACATCCAAACAAAGAATTTGAATTACGCAGAATTTGGTTGGATAGTGATAAATTTGAATTTAGTTTTTCAGGTACAAAAGCACAAATCAATCAAATAATAAGAAAACAAGAAGAAAAACTCTGAAGGACTGAAAACATTTTTTCTGAGCAGGAAATTGCAGATATCGCTTATGAATTTCAAGAATCCGTAGTCGAAGTACTTTGAAAAAAATTAGTAAGAGCTGCTATCAAATACGATGCAAAAACAATTTGACTCTCATGATGAGTTAGTGCAAATGATAGACTAAAAGAATACATCTCAGAATTACTAGAAAACAAAACTTGGTTAAAAAATCAATTTGGAGAGATAAAATTATCGATAGATTGATTTGATGGATTTAATCCTGATCTTTATACTCCTATCAAAAAAGTCTATTGTACAGACAATGCTGCTATGATTTGAGTAGCATGAAATCTAAACTAGATATAAAAAAACTCCTATGAAATACAATTCCTCATGGGAGTTTTTTTGTTATTTTTTAATAATATATAACTTTGTATTTTTTATCTAACATTTATATTCAAAACTCAAATTTTTTCTCATCAAATCTTGAGTACTACGGCACTACTTCATGGGGTTAGACCTGTAATTTCTACTTTAGCTTTTCATTTACTCAAAAGTTGTAATGAGTTTATATTCAATGAAATATTGTCATTATTATTGATAAATTCAAAAGGTACTTTCAAAACTCATTCTGAATAATAAGCTCTATTTTCACTTGTTCATTTTTTGAAAACTTCGATATCAATAGTCACAGTTTCTCATACACTCAAACTTCTCACATTCAACTTTGACTTCATTTCTACATCTCGCTGTGTCATGAAATGTTTATTTAGATTTGTCAATTTACCAAAATCCAATGTGATTACTTCTGGATCTTTATTTTGTGTTGGAATTTCATTTTGTGAATTATTGGTTTGATTATTATTTTCTGGTACTGTTGGTTGTGGATTATTATTTTGATTATTGTTTTCTGGTACTGTTGGTTGTGGATTATTGTTTTGATTATTGTTTTCTGGTACTGTACCTGTGGAAATTGAATTATCTCATTGTGTCTGTTGTGCGGATTCATGTGAATCTTCTACGTTATTTTCTGTATTTTCATTATTTTCTGCATCATTTGAAAGATTTTCGTTTGAATCTCAAGTACTTATAATATTTTCAATATCATCTATAGATCAAGTCTCTACAATTTCTTCATTTTGGACATTTGACATAGATTCCAAAGTCGGCATAGCGACTCACTCAAGTACTCTAATTGGATCATATTGATATTTGAATAATTCTTTCCTACACAATCCATTTTGAATGATTGTATAATGTCATTTTGATACATCTTCACAATTTGTATATGAATATGCTGGTCTTCATCCATTATCTCTATCTATTTCGAAATGCAAATGATATCATCATAAAGCACCAAATGTATTTCAGGTATTTCCAGTTGTTCCTATTTTTTGTCATCTAGTAACAGTATCTCCTGCTTTGACATCGATAGTATCTAAGTGTGCATAAATTCAGTAAACAATTTCTCACTTATACACATATTTTACTTTTATCACATTTCCATAAGAAGAATTTCGTCATGCTGTGTAGACTACTCCATTTCAAATAGAATATACAGGAGTTCCACGAGCTGTAGCTATATCAACTCAAGCATGTGCTCAATTTACTTGATCCCAAGTATCTGAATATGGAGCTCACCACAATGTAGTATAAATAGACCTATATAAACTATTTCAAGCATAAGCAGTATAATTTGCTCCATGTATTATTGGTAAACTAATTTTACAAGAATCTGCCATATCTTCCCAATACAAAGTCCTACAATCTACTGTGGAAACTTTCTGTAAAGGATAACTAAATGATGAATTATTTGGTAAACTTGCACTTCACGCATGCATTAATCAAAAAAATGTAAATAGTCATACTACTATCAATTCTCAAATATGCGCTAACCAATGTGATGTATGTGCAGCATGTTTATGTACTTTTGCCATACGTCTATGGACTCTAGATACGTGCTTTGCAATATGCGAATAAACTCTCTGTTTACTCCTTTCATGAAGTGTTGTTTTCATTTTTGTTTTGTAAATAAAATAATTTCATATTTAATTATACTCCAAAATAAAAAATAATGCAAATTTTTGAGGACTTTTTTTGATATTTTTTTTGAAAAAATAAAAAAAAGTCTCACATTGCTGTAAAACTTTTTTATAAACTACAAATCATATATTTTATAATTATTAGCAATTTCTTCTAAAAATCAACGTACAATATCAAATCCTGCAATTTCTTTTAGACAGTCTCATGCTTCACTTTTATATTTTCTTCATAATTGGACAAGCCAATTACCAGATTTAAAAGACATATATCGTTTATGATCTAAATCTTTTTTGTAATCTTTATTTTCATCTATAGATACTCAAAGGTTTTTCATATATGATTTTACTGCTTCTAACAATTCAACCAAAGATTCGTATAAAAATTCTGGTTCTGTAGTTTCATATGGTACCTTAGCAAGAATCCCCGCCGTACAACAATCAAATGAATATCATTTAAAATCTCATATTGCTGGTAAATCTATATGAATTTTTTTCCTAAATAAGAATCTGTTCTTACATCATCTATTACTGTTGTATAATTATCACGTAAATCTTTTATAATGGCTTTTTTCTTTCATCTCACACTTTCAATGTTTGATCAATGAGATTTTACTGCATTCTTACAAATTTTACTGCTATTTTTTATTTTTTCATCAGATGCTGCCAATTTTTCTTCATATTCTTTTTGTAGCTTTTCTTTTTCTTTTTTTGATTTTGCTAATTTTACTTTTGTTTGAATCTCTGCTAAGAGAGTCTGTCTAGCTTCTTCATATCATGGTCTTGCCTTAAATTCAGCCATTTGGTTATCAAAATTTTCCATGATTTCTTTCCTTGTAGATTCCTTCGACAATTCTCTTAATGGAAGATTTTCAATATTAGATAATTGTTCATTTCTCTCATCATATTTGTCTCGCATTTCTTTTGCACGATCTGATCTTTTTGCCGCATTTGTTTTTTCCATTTTTTATTATTTAAATTGTAAAAAAGTCTTTATTACTTTTTTATTATACTCCAAAACAAAAAATAATGCAAATTTTTGAGGACTTTTTTCTTGAAGTGAATTTAAATTAAATTATAAGGAAGTATTGACTTTAAAAATTTAGAATTATGAAATCAGTTTTATTTGTATTGGACTATTATATTCCACATAGATGATGAGTGGAAAATGTGTTTGAAAATATCATAAAAAGACTTGAAAAAAAATGATATAAGATTTTTGTATTGACTAGCAAATTTGATAAATCATTGAAAGAGCATGAACAGATTTGAAATGTCCAGATTTTCAGGATTTGAAAAAATAGAAAATCTTTCATTTTGAAATCAGTTAAATTTGGAAAGAAAATTTTGAAAAAGAATGATATCGATGTGATTCACTGAAGCACTTACGGATGAGCTATCCCTGCTGCAATTTTGGGAAAAAAATTTAATAAAAAAGTAATTTTGACTGTGCATGAGATATTTGGAGATTTATGGTATGAATACAAATGAAAATTAGTTTGATATATTTATAAATTATTTGAGAGAATAATTTTCAGATTTAAATACGATGTTTACCACTGTGTATCTGGAAATACTCAAAAAGAATTATGTGAAGAATATAATATCCCTGTAGACAAAACCTGTGTAATTCACAATTGAGTTGATTATGATTTTTGGGATCCAAGCAAAGTCGAAAGTAGAGAAATTTTCGAACGAAGACAAAAAAATAATCGATGAAATAATTTTGTGTTTTTGTATTTCTGACATGCTGGAAAGTCAAAGTGAATAGATTATCTCGTACAAGCATTACCAGAATTAGCTAAATTAGACAATGTAAAAATAGTATTCAACATAATAGAATCAAAAAGGACCCCTGTAATTTTGGATCAGATTTACAGCACTCCATGAGACAACATCCAAGTATTTACTTGAGTCTCCAAACAAGAATTGAGGACAATGGTCGCCAGTTGTGATTGTGTGATTGCACCTTCAATTTCGGAATGATTTTGATCTGTTCATACAGAGACTGTAGCTATGTGAAAAATTTTGATAACTAGCAAAACATCTGCTATACCAGAAGTGGTCAGTGGGAAAATAAGGTTTATCAAGCCTGCTAATCCAAAAGAAATTGTACAAGCTGCAAAAGATGTCTTAATCTGAAAATACGAAACAATTCCAGCAAAAGTTTTTGACCGAGATAATACTGTCAATGAAATTGAAAAATTATATTAAATATTTAAAATCACAACCATGAAATTTCAAGAATTGAGAGAAAAATACGATAAATTCATTTATGAAAAATATGAAATCAATGATAATTGAGAAACTTTTGATATTACTTATTTTTTTGAAATTCCAAATTTATCAAAATTTACACCAACTATCAAAATTGACAAAAAAAACATAAAAAATCAAAATATTGATGAAAATTTTGTGAATAATTTAGTTTTCCACATTTGATTAGTAGAATTGATTAGTTATTGGAAATGTGCTTGTCCAAAAAATGTAGAAATTAGAGCTGGATACATCGATGAAGAGCAAATAAAACGATTCAAAAAAATGTATTTCTATGGACTTGGAGAATTCTTCTACACAAATGGAATTGAAGTAGATGAAGAGAATTTTATGGAGATAAAGTGTAGTAAATCACCTCTAAATCTCCTCTTTGGAAAAGAGGAGACTTCCTCTGACTGTAATCCTTTAGATAATGTAACAAAATATAAATTTATTTTCATCAAATGAAAAGTTTGAAAATTTGATTTTCAATCAAATGCAAATTATATAAAAGATGAGCACTTTATTACTAGTTGAACATTGCCATACCATAAAGATGCAAAAGAAAAAGCAAAAATATTAAGAAATAATCAAACAGAATCTGAAAAAATATTACGAAAAGATTTTTTAAAGGGATTAGATATCAACATATATAGGCAAAAACCTATTGATCATTTTGTTGCTGATTTTTATATTCCTTCGTGTAAGCTAATAATAGAACTTGATTGATGAATTCATGACAATCAAATTGAGTATGATGAACGAAGAGATAAGAGACTAAGCATGTATTGAATTGCTGTAGCTAGAATAAAAAATTCAGACTTGGAAAATCATTTCCAAGAAGTTACAGAAGAATTAATAAATATCATAAATCAGACCAAATATGAAAAGCAAAAATTAGATACCGAATCACTTATTAATTTTTCCTATAATTCTTCTGATAGTTCCCCTTCTTTTTCAAAGAAGGGGCCAGGGGATGATTACCACTGAAATCTCATCACGGTATGATGATGAAAAGACTCAAATGTGACTCTTGAACTTTTGAAATGAATGGACAATGATACATTTATTTTGAATCCCAAAGCTGTTACCCTTAAATGTTCAAAAATCGCATGATATGAAAATCCATTCATAGCCCATAGGACAATTGATCCAAGATTAATCGAATTAAATAAACAATGATTTTTGAACTGACACACTCCTTTCAATGCTTTGCTTGCTTTTTTGACTTACTTAATTGCTTATTTGTGAAATAAAAAGTACATAGTACTATCAAATGAAAGTAGTGCAAATGAAAGTAATGTCAGATGACTAAAAGTAAATCACCAATATTCAAAGAGTTTTGAATTTGAAAATGATTTCAATGAATACACAAAAAAATATTTCTGAATTTGAATCAAGTATTTCAGTCTTTTGAGGCCTATTTTGGAAATCCAAATTGCTAAATTATTTTCAAAATTTGAACAATATCATCAAATATTCAAAAGCTGTAATGTATGAAGTAAATCTGAGCCACGGAGACGATGCTGCAATTGTCCGAAATGTTTGTTTGTATTTATTATGTTGAGTCCATTTTTGAGTACTGAGAAATTGGTAGAGATTTTTGGTGAAAATTTATTTGAAAAGGAAAGTCTTTTGCAGACATTTATTGATTTGACTTGAAATAGTGACAATAAGCCATTTGAATGCGTGTGAACTTATGATGAAGTAAATTATGCTATTTATCTGACAGTGAAAAAGTATAATTGAAAATTACCATATCTTTTGAAATATTATGTAGATAATTTTGAATTAAAAGACAATAATTTATTGGAATATTTCAATGAAGAAAACAATTTAGATCCAGAATTTTTGGAAATTTTGAAAAAAAATTTAAATATTAATTAATAGAAATGAAAAAAGTTATCATTGCTTGATCGAGTAAATTCTATCAAGAAGCACTAAATTTAAAAATAGATTTAGAACAAAAAGGATACCTAGTATTGAACTATCCCAAAAACATAAATGATGAAGATTATCAATCTGTATATGAAAATTTTTATGAAGACATAAACAGTGCTGATATTTTTATTTTGTTTAATTTGGACAAAAAAGGTATTGAATGATACATTGGTTATGAATCCTTTTCTGAAATGAGTTTTATGATCGTAAAATCAATACAAGAAAATAATGATAAAAAAATTTATATTTACAAAATGCCTAGTAAAGAAGTATGATGTTATGATGAAATTGTAGAATTTCTGAAATTATGATATATTGAACTTTATGATGAAGTAAATTTTTAAAAGGATAAATTTATTATATTAATCTTAATTCATGGAACAAAAAATTTGCCAAAGTTGCTGAATGCCGTTAGAAAAGCCAGAACAATTTGGAACTAATGCAAACTGAAGCATAAACCAAGATTATTGCATTTACTGCTACAAAGACGGGAAATTTATAGATGATGTCAGTATGTCAGAATATATAGATATGTGCTCACAATACTGAGCTCAAGCCTGAATGACAAATGAAGAGATGAAAGCACACTGCGAAAAATTATTTCCAACATTGAAAAGATGGAAGAAATAAATGCTTTTGCCCCTTTTTAAATGGTGGGGATTTTAAAATCCTCCGTCACTTTGTGACACCTCATTGAAAAGGAGGAAATTCTTGTAAACTATACTTACTAATTCACACAACATGATAGAAAAAATTTTGAATATATTAAATAAATATGAAAATATCTTGATTCTCGGATTTGGTAGAGAATGAAAGACAAGCTACAATTTCATTAAAAAGCACCTACCAAACAAGCACCTAACAGTTTTAGATGAAAATCAAATTTGAGAGATTGATGATAAGAATACGGAAATCTTGATAGAAAAAATAACAATTGAGAGGTTGAGACAATTTGATTTGATAGTAAAGACTCCTTGAATTTCATTTAAATGAATGGATACAGAGTGACTAAATATTACATCTCAATTGGAATTACTTTTGGAAGTAAATAGAGAAAATGTAATATGAATCACTGGTACAAAATGAAAAAGTACAACTACTACTCTACTTTATCAAGTAATCAAAGATCAAAAAGAAAATACATTTTTACTATGAAATATCTGAGTACCTATTTTTGAGCAAATTGAAAATTTTGATGAAAATAGTACACTCGTTATTGAATGTTCTTCTCATCAATTGCAATATATCAAAACTTCTCCACATATTGCGATTTTGTTGAATTTATATCCAGAGCATTTGGATCACTACAATAATTTACAAGAATACTATGATAGTAAATTAAATATTTTCAAGCATCAAAACGACAATGATTTTGCAATAATTGATGAACAAGTGACTTCAGTTTCTCCCCTTTTTAAAGGGGATACCGGCAAAGCCGGAGAGGATTTTTATTTCGGCAAAACAATAACTATTTGAAAAGATATTTTCATTCAATGAGATTTTGTAATGCTGAAAACTTTAGAGGGGCTCGAACCCTCGACCTCATCCTTAAGACCCTTATACAATATCAATGAAAAAAGGAATCTTTTGTGAGAGCATAATTTGAGAAATATTATGAATGTCTTTGTTGTTTGTGAAATTTTGTGATTAGACAGAGAGAAAGCTAAAAAAGTCATCTCAGAATTTCAGCCATTGGAACACAGAATGGAATTAGTCTGAACTTTTGATTGAATAACTTATTACAATGATTCGATTGCTACAATTCCAGAATCTACAATAAATTCATTGAAAAGTATCTCAAATGTGAATACTGTAATAATCTGATGAATGGATAGATGAATCCCATACAACAAATTGATTGATTTTTTGAATAATAGTAATATCCAAAATATAATTTGCTTGCCTAATACATGACACAAAATTATGCCAGAATTGTCTTGAAATACATATAAAGCAGATGATTTGGCTCATGCAGTACAAATAGCAAAGCAAGTAACACAAAAAGGACAAGTATGTCTACTCTCTCCTGCAGCTACTAGCTACTGATTCTTCAAAAATTTCGAGGAAAGAGGTAGAATGTTTAAAGAATTGGTGAAATGATAAATTAAAAAAAACTTACTATTGACTTTTTGTCTTATATCTGTATATAGTTAATCCACATTATTTTACCTTTTCCATTTCTTGTTCCATTTCTTGAGCAAGGAATCATGGCCATAAAAATAACCTTGCTCACAAAATCCTGCTGGTATCCAGTGGGATTTTTTTATAAAAAACATCCGCTTAAAAAAATAATATTGACTTTACTAAATAAATTTCTAAAATTTAAGTGTAATGACTTAAAAAAAATAATAATTAAATTTAGATTGTATGAATGAAATAAAGTATTTATTAAAAGAATTAATTGAAGATATCAAAAATGATAGATATCTCCATAAAGGAAAGGTTTTTGTGGAGTGGAAAAAGAGACATGGCATAAAAGGGATTACAATTTCTGATGTCAGTCCTCTTTTGGATGAGCGAGGAGAAAACCAAGATAATGAAACTATTTTGAAAGAGTTTAATTATCATAAAAACAATGTAAAGGTTGCGAAATAGCAACCTTTTTTCTAAAATGCGTTTTCCTTGAATTTATAAGTCAAAACTATAAAAATAGTATTATATATTTATCAAATATATATTAAATATGGCTGGAAAAATATTTTTGTTTACAGGACAAGAAAAGTATAACCTAAATAAAGAATTGAGATTTTGGATGGATTCTTTTAGACAAAAATTTGGTGAAAGTTCTGTTGATACATACAATAGTGAAAATCGAGATGAATGAAAAATCAATCAAGCAATATTTTGATGATGACTTTTTGCTGTCCAAAAAATGACTGTCATAAAATGAATTCCATTACCAGCAGAAAGATCTACGGGATTCACTGCCGATATGATTGAGTGATTTGTTGAAAATTTTATAAAAAATTATGAACAGATACCCAATGATAATATTGTAATTTTTGTTAGTTATAATCCAGATAAAAGATGAAGATTTTTCAAATTTTTTTCATCTAAATGATTGTGTATAAAGGAATATCCACAAGTTTCTGAAATTCAGCGTAAAATTTTTGTAAAAGACTGATTAAAAAAATATAATATCTCAATATCTGAAAATTGTATCTCAACATTTTTAGGGAAAGTATGAACCGATTTATATCAAATAGATTCTGAAATAAATAAATTACAAGAATATTGTCAAATAGACAAAATATCTGAAATCACAAATGAGATAATAGAAAATGTAACTTTTGGTATCACAGATAATGATGCATTCTCTGTATTAAATACAGCATTCCAAAGCAGGATTAGTGCTATAAAAAAATTACAAAAAATTCAAAATGATTGAACAAATCGAAATGAATTTGCTTGAGCATTATATTCACAATTAAAATCTAGCATAATGATAAATAGATTGTATAAGTTATGAATAAAAGATTCCAAAGAAATTGCTACTAAATGCTGATTAAATCCAAATGCTGTATTTATAAACATGAAAAATATAAAAGATATCGCAAAAAATTGAATTGAAATAGAAAATACTTATAAATGTTTATTGGAGACAGATTACAAAATCAAAAGTGGTAAATGTGATGAAATAGAATTTTGGTTAAACATAAAAAAAATGATAATAAAATTTAAGGATTAAACCTAATATGAAAAGGATATTGATAATGATAGTTGTGTTTGCTTTTTGTTTTGTCTGAACTAGCTTTGCTTATCTAGAAGACAATCTTTTTTGTAATATATGAAAAAATACAATTACTGTTACTATCGAAAAAAAATGAAACTATAAATGCAAGGACTACTTAGCTACATTATCACAATCTATAGCCACAGAAACTGACAATGTCCTCTCAATCCAAAAAATCGTAGAACAGTGATATGATGTGGATTATTGGGTAGCAATTAGAGAAGAAAAAAGAGAGCAAATAAAATCTATGCTAAATATGAAATCACAAATAGAACAAGCAGAAAAAGAATTTGAATGAAATTTATTTGTAAAGATAAAGGAATACCTGATATATGCCACATCTTCTGATGGGACAGTCTACAAAAAAGGTCTAAGAGATTTACAATACATAGAAAGGAAAAAATGAGTAAGTCTTGATGTAAAAAGAAAAATGTGATACATATCTGAATCGATAACAAATATAAAAAATATCAATACTGCAACTTGATTTGATGACTTAATTACAAATTATAATAAATATCTTTATTTAAAGAAACAGATCATATGAAAATAGGAATTATAACTTCAGGGAAAGAAAATTTAGTATTATTCAAATTTTTAAATAAATTCGAGCATGAATATTTCATTTATTATGACCAAAATAATTGGCCATACTGAGATAAAAATTTTGAATATTCAAAAGAAAAAATAATTGCATGAATTAACTATTTGAGATGAAAATGAGTTGAAAAAATCATAGTTTGACCTACTTATGAATTAGAATTTTTGAAAGATGGAAAATATAAGGATTTTATTTTGCCTTTATTTACACAATATTTGCAAAATTATTGTTTCACAAATTCACTAGTTGGTAAAATTTGATTAGCATGAGATTTTGCTGATACACAAGTATGACAAAAATTAATCAGTGAATTATCTGGATCTTATACATTAAATGATAATCAAAAAAATATTAAAAAATTTCATTTCCCATTTTGTTTTTGGGTGAAAGAGGTACCTATGTGGAAATATTATCTCACTACTCTATCATATTCTCATTTTATGGCAAATAAATCGGTGAAATTTGATTTAAGATATTTTAAAGATAGCAATGTAGATACGATTATACCACTAAATTATGAATTTTTTAATTATCAAAGAGTTATCTTAAAATATTTTAATTTTAAAAAACAAAAATTTCATAGATTAGAAAATATTGAAAAAATTTTTGGAAAATTTAACTTAAAATTAAGTGAAAAATATATTGTAAATATTTATACGAATTGACATACAGAATTTTTGACTAGAGACAAAAAATTGATATGGTTTTTACAAAAAGGAAAAACTTGTGAAGCAATGTTTGAAAAAATAAATTAAAATATCTTTTATTAAATAAATATATAAAAAAATGGTATTAGCGGTTATTTTATTGGTGTTTTGATTAATATTATTGTGATTTTCAGCAGACAAATTAATTAACTCAAGTGTCAGGATTGCCAAATTTTTTAAATTATCGCCGTTGTTTATTGGATTAACAATATTAGCGATTGGAACATCCGCTCCAGAATTATTTTTGTCAGCAACATCAGCTCTAAGTGGTGCTGGATCTTTGTCTGTATGAAATATTGTATGATCAAATATTTTCAATTTATGATTCATTTTGTGATTAAGTGCAATAGTGGCTCCGATTTTGATTAATAAAAAAATGGTTTACAGAGATGGATTTTTCTTGATTTGAGTTACTATTTTATTATTCGTATTTTTGTATGATCAACATGTAGAACGACGAGAATGAGCTATATTGCTAGCATTATTAGTTTGATATAATTGATATTTATGGATCAAAAAGGAACCTGTAGAAGAAGATAGTTGAGAAGCTGATGAATTACCAAAAATTAGAAATTTTGCATTATTGTTTGCTGGTGTTCTTTTGACATCAATTATAACTATAAATACTGAAAATTGATTTGAAATTAATCGAGGATTCTCTCTATATTCATCAGTATTTATGTGCGTATTGATAATATTGTTTGCAATATCTATGTTTAAAAGGAAAGATAAAAACTGAAAAGAAATACAAAATTGAATGTTTTTAAATATTACAAAATGACTAGCAAGTATTTGATTGCTCGTAATGTCTTCTGATGTAATTGTAGACTCTGCTGTATTTATTGCGCAACAAATGTGAGTATCTGAATGGGCTATCTGAGCTACAATTATTGCTGCTGGTACTAGTCTACCAGAAATAGCAGCCACATTAGCCGCAATCATCAAGAAAAAATATGATATGTGAGTATGAAATGTAATATGATCAGATATTTTTAATATACTTTGAATTGTGGGAATTTCTTCAGTAATTGCTCCATTAAAATTACATCCAACATGTCTATTAAACTCTATTGAAATATGTGAATCTGGATTTTTTGGATCATTGATGTATGATAATATATTTTCAATGTGAATTTTAATAATAACGTTGGGAATCACATTAATATTTATGAGAACAGGATGGAAATTATCAAAAACAGAATGAATTTTCTTATTCCTGTTTGCATGTCTAAGGATGGCATTTGAAATTTCTCCACAATTTTTCATGGGACTTTTCTAATAAAACAAATTAAGAAACAATTGTTGACTTATGTAAATAAAAATATATTATCAATAGACAAATCACAATGATTTGTCTATTTTTGTAAGTTTTTTACGTTTTTGATAAAATTTTATGTGAAATATCGATGGACAGGAATTACTACATACAGAAGAAGTCAAAAAAAGATATAGTAATGTAGAGAGAGAAATAAAAAGACAATTGACAGAATTACTTCTTTTAAATAATATATCTGCTCCTAAATATATATGTAGATGACTTTCAATCACCAAAAATTTTAAAATCAGAGAATTAACTCCTGCTGAAAATTCTAAATTTTTATCAAATCCATCTACAATAAAAAGTCCTGTACTAAATCTAACAGTAGATTCCGTAAAAATGAATTTATTTGAGTTGATTGATGAAAATGTACAAGAACAAGATATAGCTAACAAATATAAATTAGGTATAACTGAATTCTTATGATGACTATACATTTGAAATATGAATAAAATAAGATCTTGTTGAGAAAGTTTTCGTAAATATTTAAGTCAAGCAAAAAAAAATTGTGAGTGAAATATCTGAAAATATAATGTGCAATCTCAAGTTGCTAAGATATTATATAGTAAATTGTGAGATAAAGCATTTGATTACAAAGAAAATGAAAACTGATGAAAAACTATAATCTTGTCGGAATTATCATTAAATTATATTCAAAAAATATTTTACAACGCTAATTTAGTTTGGGAAAAACGATGAAAAAGTTTAGATAAAGTTTTCCATGACTCAGATTTTCCATTTATTGCTGAAAATATAAAAGCCACTGAAAATGATTATATAGATGCAATTGTATACTTAGTAAACAAATGAAAATTGAATTATTATGGTAAAAGATGAGAAAACTGAAAAAATGAACGATCAAAAAAGACATCACAATATGCAGATATATTATGGGCTTTAACAAATAATCAATTATGAATCCAAGTTGACGACAATAAATCGTTGGAATTTCAATGGGATACTATTACACAAAATTTATATAAGATATGATGATGAATTTTGGAAAATGAAGTAAATACATACAATGATAGTATTTCTAGTAAATGAAAAATTCTTTCTTTGGATAAAAGATTAAAAAGTTTATCATCTAGTACAGAAAAAATTATTGAATGAAAAAAAATTAATGATGCTATTTGACTTCGTGTATCTACCACTTGAATAGATAAACAAGATTTTGATAATATAAAAAACATAAGCAAAAATTGGTTTACTAGATTACGTGCGAGTTTAAGATCTTGTCCTACTAAATATGTACCTGAATGATATACTATTTGTATAAAAGAGGTCACTGTAGATAATAAAGATGTAATATCACCAAAGCAGATGAATATAATAATAAGTGAATTAAACAAAATAATTCCTACTAAAAAAAGAGAAAAAATAGATTCACCATATATTAATCAAAAAGAATGGGAAAACAGGATTCAATCACATTATCCAGAAAAGATACAAGATACAGTAGAGAAAGAATTATTACAAACTTTTTTTCAAAAAATATCATGATGAAAAGCAAGGTGAGTAAATTGATGATACAAAGATTTTAAATATAATATTGTATTTGAAATAAAAGATAAAACGTGAAATGCTACATGAGAAAGGACAATGGAAGTCCAATTTGATGATATAAACAATGGAAAATGACTTGCCAACTACAATATCAGAAATTTTGAAAGATGGTTAAACACACAAAGTAGACTTTCTTTTTCAGTTACTCTAGCAAATGCTAGGAAAAATTGTGAAACAAATCTAAAAAAAATGTGGCTTTGGGCTAATAAATGGACTCAGAATATGGATGAAGAAGCCAAAAAAGAATTCTTTCAAATAAAATTTGATGACTGATCTGTAATCGATATTTCAGATTTTAGAGAAAGAACACAAAAAAATAGTAAAAAATTAGATGAAGCAATTATAAAAATAATTAATTACTTTTTATATAAATGAACTTTAATTTTGTGCTGTCGTGACAATGAAATTTGAGAAGAATGAAATAAACAGCCCTTACCAAAAAAAGAATTTACTATAGATGATCTAAAAAATACAGCACTACTAAATGATATTAGATTTTGTAGTAGCTTTGAATTATCTTTACAGCAACATTCATATCTACAAAAAAATTGGGATGCAAATGTATGAATTTATATACCCAATAAACAAAGAATTTGATGGATAAAATTAGGTGAGCTTATAAATCCAATGAATTTATGAAAAAAGAAAGATCCACAATTTTCTGCTAAAGTATAAAATATATATAAAAATAATTATTTTTTCATTGATTATTTATTTTTTATTAG
>JAZUKX010000082.1:0-1848 GCA_045643505.1 Candidatus Absconditabacterales bacterium
TAGGAATATATTGAATACAGATAGTAAAGAATGATTTATTAAATTGGTATTTGAACAAGATGAACAAAAATTTTTGATAGTCAGAAATCTGGAACAAGGAAAGACAAAGGACACATGTAAATCTCAATTATTTACTATAGAATGAGATATCCCAAGTAGTGATATTAACTGAGAAGATATCCAAGGTGCATTATTGAAATCTGGAGCTATATTAAATGAAGTTATTTTTAAAAATGAGACAGATTTGGATTGAAATCTATCAAGTTTTTTACCTCCAAGAGAAGTTTTTTTGAGTACTGTATTTTTATTACAAGATAGTGAAAATATTTTCGAATTAAGGCCAGCAGATAGACTGACAGTCATGAAAAATATCTTCAATTTAATTGGAATTGATGAGGTGAAAGATCAGATTTCAGACAAAAAGAAAGACATACAAACCACACTAAAAATCAAGTCAGATACTACTATTTTTGACAATAAAATAAAAACAAGTTTAGTAAATTACATCTCAAATTTCAAAAATATAGAAAATGAAAATATAATAGAAATAACAAATGATTACAAAAATTTTGTAGCAGACTTGGAAATGATTGCAGACAAAGTAAATATTACGGATTTTAGCATAGAGTGATTTGACTCATCATTACAAGAAAGGATTGGTGAAAAGATATCAGAAAAAGAAAAGGAATATCAATGATTTTTGATTAATTTACAAAATATTGAAACTCAAATCAAAGAACAAAAATCAAGATTAGATCAAAATTTGAGAGAAAAAAATCGTATTGAATCTGAAATCTCTGGAATTGATAAAAAAATAAATTCATTTGATCCTGAAAAATTAAATGAAAAAAAATTAAAAAAAATATCATTATTTGATGATATGGAAAATTTGACAAAAAATATAAATTATAATATCAACATCCCAGATATAGTACAGGAATTAAATCTGGCTATGCCTCAAGATTTACAATGAATGAATGAACTAATAAATCAAATAACTCAAGAATGAAAAAATTTGGCATGACAAAAAAAATTGAAAGAATCTCAAATAGAAAATGAAAAACTAAAACAACAATCATGGGCACAAAATTTAGAATTAGAGATAAAAAATATAGAAAATAATAAAGAAAGATATAATGAACAGCTAAAAAATGCATGACAAAGAATTTTGGAGATGGACAATACAATTAATAAACAATCTCAATTTGAGTGTATAAAAATTAATTCAAATTGTCCATTTATAAAAGAAATAAATAAAGAAACCTTCTTGGAATTAGAAAGACAGAAATCAAATATTGAAAATGAAAAACAAGATTTGATATGAAAGATAGAAAAATTAGATATAGAATTGAAATGAAAACAAGATTTATTGAAACAATGAAATGGTATTGTATGAAATTTATGAGAATTAACTCAAAATATTGAAAAAATAGATAAACAGATAATTGCTTTGAGAAACATCTTGGCTGAAATAAATTTCAAAGATATCCAAGAAAAATATCAAAAATGGAAATGACTAAACAATGATTTAAAATTATTGGATAAAGAAATCTTCGAATTAGAAGCGAATGCAAAAGAATTAGATAATCTCAAAGAAAGCAAAATAAGATTAACACAACAAATTGAAAATTTAGAAATCACAAAAAAAGAAATAACTATTGAAACCAACAAACTAGAAAATAGTAAAATCACTCAACAATGAATCATAAAACAATTTGATATATCAAAATACAACAATATTGATAGTTGGAATAAAAATATGGAAAGATCATTACATGAAATCAAAGTCTTAGTAGATGATTTCAAAGAAAATTCAATAGTAATAAACAAATTGAAACAAGATGAAAC
>JAZUKX010000083.1:0-3860 GCA_045643505.1 Candidatus Absconditabacterales bacterium
TGTATTATCATATGTGGCATATATGATCTTTTTAAAGGTTCAGGTGCTATATCTGAATAATTTACGTATTCTCTGTTTGCATGGATTAATTCTTTACTTTTTTGCTTATCAGGTTTGTATGACAAACAATAGTATACTTCATTTATGTCTTTACAAAAAGTAGGACGTCATAATCTACCTAATTTCTGTTCAACGACTTCTCGTCAATCCCATTCATTATATTCAATAAGAATATTTGTTGTAGGAAAATTAATTCATTGAGCTAAAACATTTGTACATATGAGTAGTTTAATTTTTCATTGACGAAAATCGTTTTGTACTTTTATTCTTTCAATACCAGTATTGTTTGCTGATAAGATAGCTATTTCATTTTCGTTTAACCCTAGTTTTTGCATATAATATTCTTTTGTGTATTCATCTGGCGCATATTTTGTAAATATTATTGAAGGATGTCATTTATGTATATTTTCAAAAAAAACATCTTCATCAATTTTAACTTTTTGGGGAACCTTTTCCCATGGTTTTAGTTTTACTGTATCAAATCATAGATCTTTTAGAATTCATTCATCAATATTTTGAGTAGCGGTTAATAAAAAGATATCTTTTAAATTTTCGTTACATGCGTTTATTATATCCATTAAGTGTCATCATCTTTCATAATCATTTAGGAAATGTGATTCATCAATAATTATACGATCATAGTTTTTTACATCTTGAGGATCAAATGCTTCATATGTTCACATAAAATTTTCTGTTCAATTGATATGTACATCTCAAGTTTCTAATTTTGTATTACATGTACCGTAATCTTGAAAAACTTCGTATACTAATTGTTTGCATGGAGCAATATAGGCATATGATCATGGATATTGAGTAATCGCGTGATATGTCTTTCAACATCCTGTTTCTCATGTTATTAGTTTTTTCATTTTTTATTTTATTTATTTTATTTATTTTATAAATTATTCAATTATTGTTCCTAGATTTACATTTGAGTGACTTATTGCTACAACATTTCCTGTTCCAGGTTGAAAACATGCTACATATGGTACTTTGTGTGAGTATGCATCAGCTATTGCTGTTAAAATAGCTATTGGTCATCTTCACGAAATGATAACAGGTTTTCCTGCTGGTACTTTGGGTGCTACTAATGAATTTATTGTTTCTTTTGCATCAATATTTGGATTGTCTAATGAAAATGTTACTAAAGTTTTGTCATCTAATTCTTTTACTTCAAATTTTATGTCTTTTCATTCTCATTCATTTCACATTTCAAATCATGAAACTGGTAATTTTGCATCTGGTCATCATTGTGGATATTTTACAGCGACATTTACTGGATGTAAAGCATGTGCAATTGTAGTCAATAATCGTCCAGGACATGCTCAATCTATTGTAACTACATCATTTTTACCTAATTTATTCTTGTTTTCAGATTTGCTAATAATTTCAAATACGTGAGTCAAATCATTGGGCTTCCGTGAAATTGTCATAATCTCTTTGCCATTTGGTAATGTTTTCTTTTCTTTTTTTAATCACATAGCATTTGCTAATCAGTCAATGGTTAAGATTCAATTTTCATTAATTACTTCTGGAAGATTCAAGACTTCTAATTGTCTTTTTGTTGAATCTAATCAAGTTGTACTTGATTTTTCATTTGTTTTGTTTGGTGTTTCTAATTTTGTCATTTTTTTATAAATTAATAAATAAAGTTAAATTTAAATTTTTACAACATAATTATACGTTTTTTTTTTCTGTCAAATTTTTGACCACATTTTTACTTGGTAATAATAAAGACCGTAAAAATATTAATTCATGAATTTATTGACTTATTTATTTTTACATTTATAGTATATATTTATATCAAAAAATAACAAGTTATCTTTTTGATTTTTCGTTGTTGATAATTGCCAACATTTTAGTTTTGTTTGTAATATTTTTTCCAAATTAATTCAAATATAGCATTTAGACAATCAAAAATTTCTTTATTGTTTATTATTATAATTTGTGGTATTTGATTTTTGAAATAAAGAAATGATACCTTATTGGGTCAAAAAATATCAATATCAGCTTTTATATCTAAAAAGTTATTAACAATAGCGGTTTGTCTTCCATATTTTATATCTTTTATTTTTGTTTGTTCGAGATCCTCTATTACATTTGAAGATACTATCCTTTTATATAGTAAATTTTTTTCTGTTCTTTTTTTGATATAGTACTTGCTTTTTTTTTCTAATATCTCACTATTATACTTTCGGTTTCATGCAAATGCTTTAACTTCTGTATCGCTATTTGCAAATTCTGTGAATAAAATACTTAATCAGTCATCTCCTTGTAAATATTGTATAACTGTTTCATTATTATTTTGATTCATTATCGCTTTTAGTGCTGGTAATGCTGATTGAAATTTTGTAAATTTTTTTTCTAATTCTCATAACAAATTTTCAGGTGGAATTATTGAATATTGAAAAATATTGTTTTTTTCTATTTCTGAAACATATCATTTTTTTAACATTTCTTTCAGAGTACTATATGTAGTTGTCCTGTTCTCAGAGATATTCCTTGCAATAGTACTAGCTGAACATGGTCAGAGTCTTAATAATGTTATATATATCTTTGATTCTTTTTCAGAGAGTCAGTAATCATTTAATATATTTATTAAATTATCGTCCATAGTCATATTTAAAATATAAAACACATGATTATTATAATCTAAATATGATTATTTGTCAAATTTTGATATTTGAATTTGGATTATGTAATTTTTATTTTTTATAAAAATCTTGAACACGACATAAATATGCTCAAGATTTTTTTAATTATTAAATTATTTCTTTTTTCTCAATAAATCTTTATATGCTTCTAGTGCTGCGTAAGAATCATATAATGGATTGTGTGTTCATCATTCGAAATCTGGGATTTTAATTCAGTGCTTTTCATTATATGTATCTACTGATGTTCCAATCTCTGGTAATGCAGAAATATCTAGTAATGGGAATGGTCAGTCTCGATCTCATATAAATCATTTTGCGTGTGCATCTGTGAATAATTTCGATTCTACTGGAACTCACATGTGTACAATGATGTCTGCTTGATCTTTATTTGTTAAGTAAAAGTCTGAAAATGCAGCTAACAATTCTTCATAAGATTTATAAGTCTCTTGGATTCATTTCATTTGTGGTAAAACATTTTCAGCTACCCAAGGATTTATATCTTCTCCTATAGGGCATCTTCATACAAATTCTTTTTTACTTCAATCTGGTAATTCAACCACTGCAGCAATAGCAAATGCTTGTCATCGAAGTCAGTTTGTTTCAGCATCTAGACTTAGGATTTTTTTACGTGTTTCTTCTTGTAATTTTGAAACATTTTCTTTTGTTTCATTTACAGTCTCATTTGACTGCTCAATTGTTTTCCTTTTTTCCATTTTTAATTTGGTAATAGTATAAAAGTAATGTAAAGTTATTTATGATAACAATACCTATTTAAGTATTTTTAATCATATATATCATTTCTGAGATAATTTTATTTGTTTAATTTTTTGTTCATGAGCATTTTTTCTGATAATGTTGGCAGTTTAGACAATTAAATATCTTTGCTTCATTTTGACATCTTTGGATATCTCTAAGTAAAATTCAAGCTGGACTGTTTGGATTTTTTTCACATTCTTCTTCATGTCTTTTTAATGCTTCTTTTGATGAAATTCATCATCAGTAGTTACTGAAACCTCATTTTACTTTTTTTCAACAGTGTTTGCATGTAAGTTCTTTGTTACATTCTTCAATAAATTCATTTAATTCCATTTTTAGTTTTGTGATAGTATAAAATAAATTGATTATCTAATTACATGTAAGAAATAC
>JAZUKX010000084.1:0-3610 GCA_045643505.1 Candidatus Absconditabacterales bacterium
TAAAGCCTCGAAATGACAAAGGCGGCGAATAGTGGATTTCTCCTCAATCACTTCGTTCAGAGTCGAAATGACTGGACATAATTATAACAATTGACTAGCAAAAAATTCATTTTTATCTTGAAATTGTATTTGTATAGCCAATTGTTGTCATGTAATTTCATTGATAATTTGTTCTATTTCTTTTTCATCTTTTTTGAGTAATATTTCTGACATTTTATTGATTACTATTAGTGTGATAGTATTATGCTCAATTCATTTGATGAATACAAAATCTCTGATAGAATTTTTTGTAGTTCAATTTGAGACTTTATTGATCAATTGCTGTTTGATTTGTTCTGGATCTATAGTTTTGTTTTTTTCTTCATTATTTGAAGAACCCCCTTCGTCCCCCTTCATAAGGGGAATATTTGAAGAACCCCTTTTGTTCTCATTTGTAAGGGGAATAGTTGTCTCTTTTATCAAAAATTTATTGATTGCGATTTTGTATGCTATATTTGGATATGGATAGTATCTAATTATTGAATTAATTTCTCAAAATACTTCAGAAATTTGCAACAAAAAATCAATATCTGTAGTCAAATTTTGGTCTATGTAAACAATTGTTTGTTTGGAAAATTGGATTAAATCAATTCATCTATTATTTATATCATCTATCATATCAAAAATTTTTGATTTATTTCATTCTTTTATTGTTTGTAAAAAATCATGGATTAAACTATCTCATGCAATTCACAAAAAATTTGTAACATTTTCTACACTTATATTTCCAAAAATACTTACTTGATCTACATATTTTACAGCGTCTCTCATACATCATTCAGATATCCTTGCTATGAGTTTAAATGCATCTATTTCATATTGTAAATTTTCTTGTTTGCAGATGTATTCTAGGCGAGAGATCATGTCTTCTGTACCTACTTTTTTGAAATTGAAAACTTGGCAACGAGAAAGCACTGTATCAGGTACTTTGTGTATATCTGTAGTTGCTAAAATAAATACTAAGTAATCTTTTGGCTCTTCGATTGTCTTCAATAGTGCATTAAAAGCTGATTTACTCAACATATGTACTTCATCTATTACATAGATCTTTTTTTTCAATTGTGTAGGTGCGTATTCTACTTTGTCCAAAATTTCAGTCCTAATATTGTCTACTCAAGTATAACTAGCAGCATCAATTTCAACATAATCTAAAGTCTTTCATTCATTTATAGCGATACAATTTGCACATTGATTACAAGGATTTCCATCGTGTAAATCTAAACAGTTCATGGCTTTTGACAAAATCCTAGCTGTACTTGTTTTTCAAGTTCATCTTGGTCAATAAAAAATATAATTACAATTTGTTTGACTATTGTTTTGTATTTTTGATTTCAAAATACTTGAAATGTGCGTCTGTCATATTGTACTATCAAAGTCAATTGGACGATATTTGTTTGCTAACGACATGAAAAATAAATTTTAAATATAAATTATATATTTTTATAATATTATTTCTTTTATTTTCAATAAATAATATATGTCAAAAATAATCTTGATTTTTATAATTATTTTTGTAAAAGAAATTTTGGACAAGTATGTGCTGTCATTCTGAGAGAGTGTAGCGACCGAAGAATATAAAAATACTCAGTCTCGCTAGTGCTCGCCAGCTCCTTTCATAAAGGGGCACAAGATCTTTTATTTCACTCAGGATGATAAAGGAATGTCATTTCGAATCCCCGAAGGGGTGAGAAATCCATTGCCGTTGAGTGTGGATTTCTCGCATACGTACAGCATAGCTGCATAAATTCGAAATGACGGGGTGTGTATATTTTAGATTCTAAATTGTTTTTTTATATATTATTATTGATTATGAGACCAGAAGTACTTATGTATTCTACTGATGAAAATATTACATTTTGAGATCTAAAAAATCTTAAGCCAAATGATACTTGTATATCTATTTGAGATATCCAAAAGACACAAGATATTTTTTTTCAAAATAATATCCATGGAGTAGTGGTGTGAGAATCAGATTATCATACTAAGTTTCATAATATTTTATCCAAGCCATATATTATGCATTATATGTGAGATATTTCTCTTTTGGACAAAAATATTATTTGAATTGTTTGACCTCGTAAGCCTAGTGATTATTCACATCAAGTGCTTCAAAAATTTTTTAGTTATGCAAAAGATTTTGATTTAGTTACTATTTCTGGGATGGCAGATGGTGTAGATCAGTTGTGTCATTCTTTTTCAGTTAAATACAATATACCTACTATAGCTGTATTGTGATGAGGTATTTATCATTATTTGCAATCTCCACAACGTCATATCATACAAAGTATTGTAGAACATGGCGGATTGGTATTGTCTGAGTACAAGATAAATTTTAAACCTACAAAATATAGCTTTCCGCAGAGAAATCGTATTGTTGCTTGACTTTGTGATTGTCTTTTTTTGCCAGAGGCATGAGAAAAATCAGGTAGCTTAATTACTGCAAATTTTGCTTATGATCAATGAAAACCAGTTTATGTAGTTCCAGGAAATATATTTTCTCCTATGGAAATCTGAATAAATCAACTCGTCAATGAAAAAAAAGCTACTTATTTGACTAGTTTTTCATCATTTTTTATTCAAAATTTTCACAAAAAAATATCTGAAAATATGATTTCATCGCAAAATGTTGATTTACCAGTAGAGGAAAATCAAATCTTATCCATATTATCATCAAAATGACAAATGTCCCTTGCAAATTTAGTACAAGAGACATCTATGGATATAGATTGTATTATGATGCATATGACTCTTTTGGAGATGCATGATTTTGTTTATCAAAATATGCCGGGGGTCTATGTTCTAAGGTAATATTTTGTGATTAAAATCGATAATCGTTTGTATCTACATTAGGATTTAATATACTAGGAGAATCATCTTTTACTTCATCAGGTTCTGGTATACAATCTATTCATTTGTTTTTTAAATTTTTCCTGATTTTTTGTATTTCTTCATTGATTGTATATCCTCTATAATATTCGTATTCTTTATAATTCTGAAATACTCTGCTTTTTTGTTTGTCATCAAAAGCATTCCAGATTTTCCAATTGATTTTGCTGTATGAATTTTGATAATCACGGACAAAGTCGTTACCAAATTTGTTTTTGATGATTCATTCATTAATATTTTCAATATTGTTGAAGAAAAATTCATAAAATCTATTTAAACATGATTCGAATTCAGGAGGAAATGTTCATGATTTTTTGTCATATATTTTTCATTTGAATATATGCCATCGTATATATTTTGCTTCTGTGATCCTTCATTCTTTTTTTAGTTTTTTGATCAATGGTATAGATTTGCAGAATGAATTCATATCTATGTCATTAGAAAGTATATTCTTAAATATTGTCATGTAAAAATCTAAATCATTATTAGCATTTCATAAACTATTTGAAATAGCATTCCAAATATCTTTTGCGTCTCATATTTGTTCATCTTCGACTGTATATTTTCATTTTTCTGGAATATATTTTCTGATTGTATTGTAGGTAGCAGTAAGTGGTGCAGCTTTTATATATCAGGCAATATTCTTTACATCTCCACTTAAATTTCATAGATCACCATTATCTTC
>JAZUKX010000085.1:0-3580 GCA_045643505.1 Candidatus Absconditabacterales bacterium
AGCTAATCCATTTCCAGTTGTTTCTTCCTCTTCTTCACTTCCACAAGAAGCAACACAAGCATCGTAGTTATCACCAGCTATACAAGCCAATAATTCTTCAGCTGTACATCCTTCTACTATGTTAGCGTTGTCATCTGATCTCATCATCATAAGCATTACATATCCTCTAACTTCTGTCATGTTTGGATTATCGATTTTTGTCATAATTCCTTCATCTTTTAAGAAGTTCAAGTGATCTTTGTAATATGGATCAGCAGCATTCATTTCAGCCAATTTATCAGCATCGTTTGCATTTAATGCTCTTGATAAAGTTGTTCCGAATTCAGCTCTAGTTACTTTGTCATTTGGTCTGAAAGCTGTGATGTTTTGTCCCATCAAACCTAATTGACAAGCATTAGTTACTCAGTTATCATATTGAGCATCTAAAGCTTCTGTTACGTCTGTGAAAGTACATTCAGCAGAAGTATCAGCTTCTAATCATAAAACTGTTGTAGCGTAGTTAGCTATCATTTTAGCCATAGCTATTCTTGTTAAATTACCATACATGTCAGCATTATCAATAGAAGACATTGTAGTAATTCCGTTTTTGTGGGCATAGTTATATGCTTGTACTAATTCAGCGTCGTAATTAGCACCGAAAGCATAATAAGGAGCCAATGTTCCTAACAATGCAACGATTGCAGAAACAGAGAATAATTTTTTAAATGTTTTCATGTGTACATTATAAAAAAGATATAAAATAGTACCACAATCTTTTTTGGTTAATCGTGATCATCGATCGGTTAGCAGACAAAATAAGTCTCCACTTATTAATTGAATGTTAATGATCTACACGTTGTAAATAAACTAATTTGTAGGATGTATTAGTTTATAATAAGTATTACACTGCAATATCAGTCACAAAACTCTTTTTCCCCGTAGGTATTAGGAATTGGAGTAGACACGATATTTTTTAACCAGTCAATACCTAAACAAACCAATAAATAACCGACCAACTTATCGTGTGTCCACACGACAAGATCGACATGGGACATAATACATTTCTATCTATGTTTTTCAAGACCAAAATGACACAAAACGACAATTGGTTTAAAATTTGTCTAAATCAACTGTTTATCTGTATTATTTTCGCAGGTCTGGACTGATAGATAAATTGTAAAATTCTATGTCCTTCAATATAGTATACGATTGACGATGTCCATTTGTGACAAAATTGTAAAAAAAAGTTTTTTATGTTAGACCCCGGGGTTGTTTTCCGCTCCGCTGAAACCCCGGGGTCTATCTTCGCCGCAACCGCCACCTACTGACCCCGGGGTTGTTTTCCGCTCCGCTGAAACCCCGGGGTCTATCTTCGCCGCAGCAACAAAAATCTCCAGTCGCTGAGCAACCCCCTCCCTCGCTACGCGAGTACTCCCCCTAACAGGGGAGAAAACTGCTGCAAAATCAACTGCAGTTTCGCTCCCTGATATGGCGCTAGTCCTCCTCTCTGATAGAGCGCTAGTCCCCCCTCTCTGTTAGGAGAGGGGCTGGGGGTGAGGTTGCAGCAACAAAAAAAAACTTCCCGAAGGGAGGTTTTTTCCTATTTTATCTTATCAAAATCATCTTTTTTCATTCAAAGAAAATCAAATATTTTTTTCTCAACTCAAGGTGAAATATCTTTTCACCCATGATTTGGTATTGGAAAGACTTTATTTCAATTTGAAAACAAAACATGAGATCACTTTTGTCTGACAATCACAAATCATAGCTTCTTAAACTTTCTCTCTATATCACGAAATTTATATGGCATATGAATAATGTTTCTCAGATAATAAATTTTTTATTATTTTTTGAGTATTCATTTCTTCATTATAATAATCTAACATCATATCTACAACATTATTCAATTCTTGGATTGATTCTTGTTCTGTGTAACCAAAAGCATAAACATTTGGCTTTCAAATCACTTCAGCAATGAATCAATCTCAATCTTTTTTTACAATGATTTTCATATTGAATCTTTTAATAAGTAAAACTTACAACACTATCATTATATCGATTCGACAGATCTTTTCAAGAGCTACTGACCTCCCGGGGTCTACTCCCGCACTGAAGAATGTTAGGGGATCCTCCTTCATAAGGGGGACTATTACGCCGTTATTTCGAACGAACGTGAGAAATCCACAGACAGTGATTTTAGAACCCCCTTTGTCCCCCTTCAAAGGGGGATATTTTTTTGTTGCCCCCTTTATGAAAGGGGGTTAGGGGGATTTTTTTCATCATTTCGAATGTAGTGAAACCATATGTCACGCAATTTCACTATGCCTTCGTAGTCAATCCAAAAATTACTAACAAACCTAAAACGAGCGACGTTGTCGTAGGAGCGAGTCCGTAGAACAAACAAAAATATGGAAAATCGTACTAAGTGCTGAAATTTGCGTGCTTCAAAAAAAGCGTTTTTTTCCCCAATTTTTTTTAGCGAAAAAAAATTGGGTCGGGGGCTTGGGGGTGAAACGCCCCAAATATTCATAAACACATCATTTCAAACGAATGTGAGAAAATCCACAAAGAGAGTCCCCCTTATTAAGGGGGAAGGAGCGTAGCGACAGGGGGTTTTTCATCATTTCGAACGTATATGAGAAATCCACACTCAGTGATTTTAGAACCCCCTTAATCCCCCTTACAAAGGGGGACTATTTCGACGTCATTTCAAACGAACGCGAGAAATCCACAAATATCTCAGTTATTTTTCAAAAAAAAAAGAAAAATAACTGTTTCCAGTTATTTTTCACCCTACGTTGCGTTAGTTCGTTCGATTGTGGTATTTAAACTTACTAACTTTGAAGTAAAGACATTTCATCTTTACAACGTATAATATAATATTTATAAAACCAATTTCAAGTATAAATTTAAAAAAACTACATTTTTTTCATTTTATTTTTATCAGTTATAAACAAGTAAAATTGCTCTATTATTTTTTTTACTTGACTTTTTTTGAAAAAAATACCAATCTAAAATATCAAAACAATTAAAAATCTACATCCATTTTAAAACCTTATATCTGTAATTTTTCTATTATAACCTATTTTTTCCAATTCTTCATTCACTTTTTCCAAAAGTATTTTTTTTTGCTGATATGCTTTTATTTTTATATTTTGATCATTTGTCTTGATATACAACGTACTAAATCTAATAAATCACTCTAAATCATTTTTTCCAAAAAAATCTTGTACTGCTTTCATTCCAATAGTACCAATCATCCTCTTTCACATCGATTTTTGAGCAAAAGATTTCCTAGCAATATCTTTAAATAAATCCATATTTTTATTATTACGAATATTATAAAAACAATACCCCAGAATACTTCAATATCCAAATTCTGCAAATTCGTCATTTCGAACGAATGTGAGAAATCCACATTCGCCACCTACGTCATTTCGAGGCTTTAGCCGAGAAATCCACCATCCGACGACATGGATTTCTCAGTCGCTCCACTCCTTCGAAATGACACATGTCCAGTCATTTCGACTCTGAACGAAGTGATTGAGGAGAAATCCACTATTCGCCGCCTTTGTCATTTCGAGGCTTTAGCCGAGAAATC
>JAZUKX010000086.1:0-2062 GCA_045643505.1 Candidatus Absconditabacterales bacterium
ATATGAACTTGATTTTCAAAAAGTTGAAGAATATTATCCCAAAAAAAATGAAAAAGAAAAAGTTATTATGACATATAATTAAATAACAACAAAAAGGCTTATATTCACACAAAAAAATATTGAAAATATACAATAAAATCATAGTTTTATTTTGTTATTTTTATTTTGCAAAAAACTATGCCAACAACAAAAAATCAGATCAAAAGAAAAATTTACATTGACAATATCAAACGGATTACAGTTGTTATCGTAGTGATTTATCATGTATTTTTCATGTATAATTGAATCGATAATACAATCACTATAGGTCCATTGTCTGATTATCAGCCTCGAGATAGATATTTATATATTGTTTATCCTTGGTTTATGTTATTACTCTTTGTTATATCATGAATGTGTTCAAAATTTTACCTTGAAAACCACTCCGACAAAGAATTTATAAAATCCAGGACATTAAAACTCCTCGTCCCTTCAACTATTTGATTATTTATTTTCCAATGGATATTATGATATTTTAATACACAAATCGTTTGATGATTTGATCGACTAAATTGAATGCCAATATTTATAAAATATCTTTTTTATGTTATTTCTGGACAATGACCTCTGTGGTATATTCAACTACTTTGGTTATTTAGTATGATATTGTTATTGATTAGGAAAATTGAAAAAAATCGTCTAGAAAAAATCTGTAAAAAAACAAATATAATTGTACTCATTTTGTTTGCAGTATTAATTTATCTATCAGCTCAAATCTTAAATATGCCATATGTTATTGTTTTTAGGTTTGGTATATATTGATTATGATTTTTATTATGATACTTTGTATTTTCACATGACAAAGTTATTGAAAGATTAGAAAAATATCGATTACCATTGTGAATTTGAGCAATAATACTAGCAATCACTTTCATTACAATGCACTGGTGACAAAATTATACAGCACACGAAGTACTTGATACTTTTATTTGCAATATTTATGCATGGATTACTGTATTAGCAATATTTGCTTTCATGAAAAATTTTTGTGAATTTGAAAATAAATTTACAAAATGGATGAACTCAAAATCTCGATGATTATTCATTTTTCACTATCTTTTTATCACAATCTGTGCTTATTATCTACAAAAATATTTACCAAATATACCAATAATATTCACTTATCTAATAACAATTATGATTTGATTTGGTTGATCATATATCACATATGAAACTATAAAAAGGATTCCATTCCTTAGATGGTGCATATTATGAATCAAAAAAGATATTAAAATAAAAAAATAAAAAAAATTAAATTTATCCATCATTTTTCATTATGATTCCAGATTTTGAATCAAGAATAGAATTACTAAAGTCTTTTATCAAAGATTCTCAAAAAATCGTTTTTTTTGGTTGAGCTTGAGTTTCTACAGAAAGCTGAGTACCAGATTTTAGGAGCAAAAATGGATTATACAACCAACATGATATCCAATTTGACAAATATCCACCAGAATATTTACTAAGTCATTCTTGTCTGTATCATGAACCAAAAGTATTTTTTGAATATTACAGACAAAAAATGGATTGTAGAAATATTCAACCAAATATAACTCATTTCAAGCTAGCAGAATTAGAAAAAAAATGAAAATTATCTGCAATTGTCACACAAAATATAGATTGACTTCATCAAAAAGCTTGAAGTAAAAAAGTATTAGAAATTCATGGGACAACTCAAAGAGTTTATTGTGACAAATGTGGACAATATTTCGATCCAAATATCATTTTCACAGATCTTAGACCTATTCCATTGTGTAATTGTGGCTGAATGATTAGACCTGATGTTACTTTGTACGAAGAACAATTACCAGCCACAGCTTGGGATGAAGCCACAAAAGAAATTTTACATTCAGATTTTCTTATTATCTGATGAACTTCATTGACAGTTTACCCTGCAAATACTTTAATCCAATACTTTCACGGAAAACATCTAATAATCATCAATAGAGATACCACACCTCAAGGCAACTATGCAGACATTGTATTCCACGAAAGTTTAGGAGATATTTTTGAAAAAATTAAATAA
>JAZUKX010000087.1:0-5643 GCA_045643505.1 Candidatus Absconditabacterales bacterium
AAAAACTATGAAAAGAAAATTAATTGCATTTTTTGTGATGGTAGCTATGGTCTTGCTTTCTTGTAACAATAATGAACCTCAAGCTAACCAAGAAAAAAAAATTGAAAATGGCTTTGCCTTTGGGATCGATGTGTCCCAATACAATGGCCCCATCGATTGGTCCACCGTGGCCAGCCAACGGAAGACGAAAGAACCCATCAGGTTCGCGATTATTCGCGGAACTTGTGGAAAAAACAAGGTTGACTCAAAATTTAAAGAAAATTTTGAGTCTGCAAAAAAAGCCGGTTTAGTGGTAGGAGTATACCACTACTACCGGCCGAATGAGAATTCGGCATTACAGGCGGAAAATTTCATTTCCAATGTCCATTTAACATCGGGCGATATACTCCCTGTAGTGGACATTGAATTGCAATCAAAGGTGCAGTCAATGAAAAGTCTCAAAATTGGTCTGAGAAATTGGATCAATTTGGTTGAAAAACATTATGGGGTAAAACCCATAATTTACACAAAACTCTCAATGTGGAGAGATTATTTGCAGAAGGACTTCTCAGACTGTAAGGTCTGGGTAGCCGCCTATTCGGAAAATCGTCGTGATGACGATATAGTAAGAAATGCTGATATCCATCAGTTTACTGATGGTATAAACAGCATTCCCGGAATCCCAGATTCCAGGAAGAAGAATTGCCATGTAGATGGCGATGATTGTAAAAAATTACGGGATATCTTAATCCCGTAATGAACTAAGACATAACTTGAATTCAGGTTGTGTCTTTTTTTTATTGTATTGACTTATTGATAAAAATATGTATAATATAAAGCATAAATGAAAATTTTGATTTATGCTATGTTTTTATATTTTATTTACTATCACAATAATGAATAAAGTAAAAAATTCGCTTTTAGCAATTACTGTAGCTGTATGATGCTCTTGATGTAATTGATTGCAGAAAGCAGATACAATTGCTGATTGAAAAATAGTAAAAGATAAATACGAAAAATATGTAAAAAGTTTGGAGCAACACACAGATGATACTACTAAAATCTTATTTGATACCTTGGACGTTACCAATGAGAAAAATAGTAAAATAGATTCCACAAAGACACAAGAAGATATAGAAATGGTATTTTCCAATAAGGTTGAAACAGTACATCTTGATTTAATAAAAAATTGACCTTTATTGATGAGAGGGACCAAAAGACATATTTGAGAGTTTTTGTGATATAATCAATATGAAGAAATTTTAAAAAAATATAATAGATGAAATTACGATGAAAATGCCTTTAATCAAAATTTTTCAATAACTAACTTTGATTCCATTCGCTTTCCTTTGATTTATGATGGCTTAGAAAAAGAAATGCCAGAGACATTAGATGAATTGATGAAAAATGAAAATATGATGCCTTATGTTGATAGCTTATGATGAAGACAAGATCTAATTATTGTACAAAAAGTCTGATATCAACATGCTTTATGTTATTACAAAGATGGTAAGCTATTGTTAGCAACGCACGTTTCTATATGAATATGAGATTATACCCCTACATGATATTTTGAGTTGTGAGCAAAATATCCACGTAATGTGTCTAGGAAATATCGTAACGCTCCAATGCCATATACTGAAGTGATATCTTGAAATATCTGTTTACATCAATGAAAAGTAACTTGATTTCCGCTTTCACATGGCTGTGTTAGAGTACCATGATTGTATCAAAAATATATTTATGAAAATTCGGATATATGAACACCAATAATTTTATTTCCATAAAAACAAAAATGTGGATTTCGGTCCACATTTTTTATATAAATTGCTTTTATCTATTTTCATAATCATCAAAGCATATTTCATAATTCTCACAAATTATTTGGATCTACTCACAAAATATCTTTTGTCTTTTCTGATACGACTTCTTGAGCTTTAGTTTGAGCTTTCATAAACGTAGCAGTCAAAAGATTTTCTAATTCAGATTTTTTAGATGGATCTAATAACTTTGTGTCATTAATTTTGATATCTCTCACTTTCATTTCTCAAGTCATATCTATCATGATAGCTCAAGATTGCTCTTCTCAATTTTCATCGATATATTTTCATTCTTTGGCTCTGATTACCAAGTTTTCCAAACTTTTTTGTAATGTCTTGTACTTAGAAAACATCTGCTTATATTGAGAAATCTTTCATAAATCAAATCACATTTTTTATAATTAAATAATAAAAAAACAACAATCTACTTATAAAAATAATTTTTTGATTTTCAATACATTTATTTATCCAACAATTTGTTTACTAAATTTATTACATCAAATTCTAATTCTTCCATTTTATATTCATCCAATACTGTAGATAACTTGTTGTATGATGGGTATATGAAATTTAAATTTTTTCATTTAAATTTATCTTTCAAAAATTTTTCATATCATTTGTGGTTGAATAAATCTAATACAAAAACTAAATTATCATCTCATTGAAATGCTGATATATCTCAAAAATTTAGTTTATTTAATATCGTGACTTTAGTATGGATTCATTGTTCGTCTAATAAATTTCTAAGTCTAACTAATTCTGTAAACATGATTCATGTAGATACAATTGTCATATTTCACAAAAATCAAACATTTTCCATAGATACGATTTCTTCTTCTTGAGAATTCACAAAATCTACTGGCATATCTAAATCACTTACTCTTATATAAGCTTTCCCAGTTTTATCTAATTGTGATAACATTGAAAATAAGTCGATTGGTTCATATATATCAAATCCAAGATTCATCAGATCTGCAATATCGTACCTTGATACTCAAATTTTGTTACCATACGAAAAAAATCCAGAATTTAGATCTAATATACAAATATTATCCATATCAAAGAAATTTGAAATATTTTCAATTAATAACTTATCCAATATGAATAATGTTTTTTTGTTTTTATTTACTTTATTAAAATCTCAAAAATCATTAATTTTTATAAAATTTTCTGTCTCAAAATCAAAATCAGATACAATTTGATCAAAATCAATTTTTTCAAATAATTCTCATTCTTTTATATATTCTACAAATCTAACAATATCCATGGAAATAATTAAAAATTAAAAATTAATAATGAATAATGAATAATGAAATTGCTATTTCAACATAGATTTTCTCAGTCGCTTTGTTTTCTCGAAATGGCAATTTGTCAGTTATTTCATATATCTATTCTTCGATAAATGAATATTCTAACAAAAAATTTGCAACTTCAGAGAATACTTTTCACGCAGTTTGTGCTCACCAAAGAGTAGCTCTAGGCCTACGTACTTGTACTACTACGATATATTCAGGATTCTCTTTTGTTATAAGTCATACAAATGATCAGTTAGTCCATCAGTTTCATTGCATATAATGTCATTTATACGCAATCTGAGCTGTTCAACTTTTTCATCCTAATGTTTTTCATTCCACTCTAGCTATTTTTATGTAATCAGGATTGATTTCCATGACAGAGAATAATGCTTCTTTCATCAATTCGGCTGTCTCTGGTCTAAAAATCTGAGATAAAATGTTGGTTTTGTTTTCATAATATTTATCATCTTCAGTATCATAATACCCAGCAATTATTGTTGGTTGGATGTAATATCATCCATTTACCAACGCTCAATATGCTGCAGCAACTTGTAGAGGAGTGGCTAGTAATCACTGACCAAATGCATTATTTAAAAATCTTGCCATAGACACTGTAGTTACATCATCCAATGTTCATTTTACTTCTCATGCTAATTCAATATTTGTTAATTTACCAAATCCTAATTTATTTAGATAATTGTAAAAATTGTTTTTTCAGACAGCTTGTACGATCCTTACCATTCATATATTACAAGAATATACAAATGCATTCATGAAAGTTTTGTTTCACATACAATTTTTGTTGTCTGCATTTTTGATTGTATATTGTCATACTTTTACTTCTCCAGGATCATTATAAAAGTCGTACAAACTTATTTCATCAGAATCTAATCAAACAGCCACAGTAAATGCTTTGAATACACTTCACGGTTCATATGAAGAGGCAATATTTTTGTCTACAAATACCTGAGATCAATATTTATTTTTTGATATATATTTTTTTTGTTCGACGTCTGTCCTTTCTGAAGTTGTTGCCACTTTCATTTCTCATCATGTTTTGATATATACAGGTATATCCATATAGGTATCTGAGTCTATTATATAAGCTTCATCAACTCACAAAGGTTGTAATGTATATGCATCATTATAATCATTTGGATTAAATGTTGGATATTGAGAAGAAGCTTTGATTTGTCAATTATTTGGATCATATACTAATACACTAATAGAATCCGCTTTCAATGACTGTTGCCATTTTTTTACGATAGACTCAATTTCTTTTTGGATTCATATATCGATTGTCAAATAGATATTATCTCCATCTACTACATTTTCTACTTCAAAATCGTTGGCTCAAACTCATCCAATCCAAGCAGATGAACGTCAAATAATTTTCCCATCTTTACCACGTAATTCATCATCATAATATTCTTCTATACCATAGTAAGATACGCCATTTTTGTCCACATATCATAGTATATTTGACAAAAAACTTCAGTATGGATAGTATCTAGTAGTAAAGGTTTCCAATCATAATCCATGCAAAATAGGAATATTGTCTTCTCATGTTTTTTCACTATAATATTTTGTTTTTAGATTTCTGATTTCTTGTGCTATGGTTGGATTTACATTTGAAATTATCTTCACATATCTGTTTTCTTGTGGAGAAAAATATTTCTTTAAATCACTATAACTTCTGTCGTATCCGTATTTTTTCAAGATAGCATTTAGCTTTGCGGAATCTTTGGAAATATTACTTACCTTTGATGGAATTACATATACATAATTTGTGTACTTAATATCGATAAAATTTAAATCCAATTCTTGTAAGTCGTTCAAAAAATCTTCATTTGAGAAAAATCACAAATAATTCTGTTCTTTAATTCATACTTGGATCTTTTTTTCTAATCAATTTCTTATCAAGTTTTTTGCTGTACCTGTAGTAAAATTGTCAACTATTGATTGGACTTGTTCATTGTATCATGTCCAGTCATAATCATAATATCATTCAGATACCAGACCACTTCACATATAGAAAAATTCTGGAGCTTCTGGAAGTAAATCTTTGACAGCAAAATTTTCTATATTTTTGATACAGTCTATTTTTTCTACATTATTCATACCATTTAATACACAGAGATGTTCATATACCAAAGGTGTAATCAACTCAATTAAACGAGACTTGTCTATATATTTTGGATCAGCATACACATTGTACAAAGAAATGTTCTCAGTCAATTTCACAGGATTGTTTGATTTATCATATACATATATACTTCATCTTTCGGCTTTTAGTGAAGATTGTGTTGTATGTTGTATATTAAGAGTTTCTTCATATGTTTTATGATGAATTATTTGTAATCCAAATAATCTACAGACTAAAATCAAAAATAAAACAGAAAATCATAACAAGACATAAAGTTCTTGAGTATTTCGATATTCATTTAGAAATTTATTTTCTTTTAACTTTTTTAATAGTCGATCTTTAAATTTTATCTTTCTCATTTATCAAAAAACTATTGATCATAAAATCAACTCTTACTTATTAT
>JAZUKX010000088.1:0-3460 GCA_045643505.1 Candidatus Absconditabacterales bacterium
TTTTTTGTCCACTTTTGTCTAATTTTGTATTGAAAAAAAAAACTATTCTTTTATAAATAACAACCTAATGCAATTTTTTAATTAATAAAAAATTAATTATTAATTGTCAATTTTTAGATTTTTAATTATATGGACGTATGTGATTATTTTGAAACAAAGCCCATAAGTATGTCTACTCATTTGAAGAATGAAAATGAGTTGGTAAAGACATGTTGGGTTGAAAATGAGCAAATCTAGCAGAAATGAAAGGTTTATGATTACCTATTCCTGATGGATTTACAATTTCTACAGAAACTTGTGATATTTACTACAAAAACAACAAAACTTATCCACAGGAAGTTTTGGATCAAATTGAAAACCACTTACAAGAATTGGAAAAAAATATGTGAAAAAAATTGTGAGATGCACAAGATCCATTGTTAGTTTCTGTTAGATCTGGAGCTGCTGTTTCTATGCCATGAATGATGGACACAGTATTAAATCTTTGATTAAATGATGAATCTGTAATTTGATTGGCAAATAAAACTTGAAATGAGAGATTTGCTTGGGATAGTTACAGGAGGTTTATCCAGATGTTTGGAGATGTAGTTATGTGAGTAGAACACAAATTATTTGAAGCAAAACTACAATCTGTAAAAGATTCTAAATGAGTAAAAGATGATACACAATTAGATGTAGATGATCTTAAAAAAGTAGTATCATTATACAAAGAAGTAATTAAAGAAGCTACATGAAATTTATTCCCAAATGATCCTAGAGAGCAATTACATATGGCAATTGATGCTGTATTTGGATCTTGGAACAATGAGAGAGCTATCATTTATAGGAGAATGAATGATATTAAATGATTACTTTGAACAGCTGTAAATGTACAATCAATGGTGTTTGGAAATATGGGAGATAATTCTGGTACATGAGTATGTTTCTCTAGAAATCCATCTACATGAGAAAATAAATTCTATGGAGAATTCTTGATGAATGCTCAATGAGAAGATGTTGTTGCATGAATTAGAACTCCAAAAAAGATTGATGAATTATGAGAAGTTATGCCAGATTGTTATAATGAATTAGTTGCTATCTACAAAAAATTAGAGCAACATTATCATGATATGCAAGATATGGAATTCACAATCCAAGAGTGAAAATTATATATGCTTCAAACAAGAAACGGAAAAAGGACAGCTGCTGCAGCTATCAAAATGGCAGTAGATATGGTTTCTGAAGGTTTGATAGATGAAAAAACAGCTGTAATGAGAGTCTCTCCAAGTCAATTGGATACATTGTTACACAAACAAATAGATCCAGAAGCAAAAAAATGAGCTATAGTTTTGACAAAATGATTACCAGCTTCTCCTGGTGCAGCAGTTTGACAAGTTGTATTTACAGCTCAAGCAGCTCACGATTGGAAAGAAGAATGAAAGAAAGTTGTATTAGTTAGATTAGAGACATCACCTGAAGATATTCAATGAATGGTAGCTTCTCAAGGTATCTTGACAGCTAGAGGTTGAATGACATCACATGCTGCTGTAGTAGCTAGATGAATGTGAAAATGCTGTGTTTCTGGTTGTTCAGAAGTTCAGGTAAATGAACACGAAAAAACATTCACAGTAAATTGAAAGACATTCCATGAATGAGATGTGATTTCATTAGATGGTGCTACATGAGAAGTATTTGAATGAGCATTAAATACTGTTGATCCTGATTTGTCTGGAGATTTTGGAAAATTAATGACATGGGCAGATCAATTCAAGAGATTACAAATCAAAACAAATGCAGATACTCCTAGAGATGCTGCTAAAGCTATCGAATTTGGAGCAGAATGAATTTGACTTTGTAGGACAGAGCATATGTTCTTTGAAGAAACAAGAATACAAGCTGTTAGAGAAATGATAGTAGCTACAGAAACAGCTGATAGAGAAAAAGCATTGGATAAAATTGAACCATATCAAAAACAAGATTTTGTAGATTTATTCAAAATTTTGGAAGGAAAACCAATGATAGTTAGATTGATTGATCCTCCTTTGCATGAATTCTTACCACAAGAAGAAAAAGATATCATAGCTGTTGCTTCTGAGATGAATATATCAGTAGATACACTAAAGGCTACAATCAACGATTTACATGAATTTAACCCAATGCTTGGATTTAGAGGATGTAGATTGTGAGTAAGATATCCAGAAATCACAAGAATGCAAGCTAGAGCAGTATTCAAAGCTGCATTAGAAGTACAATGAGCTCAACCATGGATAGAAATACCTTTGGTATGAAATGGTGATGAATATAGAATGTTGAAAAAAGTAATCGAAGATGTAGCAGAAGAATTGTGAGCAAAATGAAAAGTAAATTATCAAATTGGATCAATGATAGAAGTTCCTAGAGCTGCTATTACAGCTGATCAATTTGCTGCAGAATGTGATTTCTTATCATTTGGTACAAACGATTTGACTCAAATGTGATGTGGATTCTCTAGAGATGATGCTGGTAAATTCTTGAAATTATATGTAGAAAAATGAATCTATGAGAAAGATCCATTCCAATCAATCGATCAAGAATGAGTTGGAGAGTTGATGAAAATCTGTCTACAAAAGGCAAGATCTGTAAATCCAAATATCCATGTATGAATTTGTGGAGAACATGGTGGAGAACCAGCTTCAGTAGAATTCTGTCATAGAATTGGATTAGATGAAGTTTCTTGTAGTCCATATAGAGTACCTATCGCAAGATTAGCTGCTGCTCAAGCTGCAATCAAAGAAATGAAATAATAATATTTCGATATAACAAAAAATCTTCGGATTCGTTTCGGGGATTTTTTTTATTTATTCTATTTTGCTTAAATCGATAATACATTTTCATTCTTTTAATCTTCTTCGTGGTTGTCGTCGTTTTTCATAATTTTTTAATGTATCATAAAGAGAAGTTCTTTCTTTTATAAATTTTGTTTTTTGTTTCTTTGGTAATTTCTCAGTTAATATTATCTTTTCATTAACACTATTTTTTTTGCAAAAATTTTTAAACTCTATTATATTACTATTTTTTTCTGGATGTTTTTTTTCGTAATAATTGAAAATTTCTTCATCTAAAAGCCAAGAACAAACATAAACATATGGTTGAATATTTAGCTTTTCAGCTAATTCTTTTGTCTTTTTTAGGATATTTTGTATATCATTTAAATTACTATCATGATCTATGTGTAATTGTAATATTGGTTTATCTTCATTAATTTCTGGCTTAGCTTTTTTTAATGTTTCTTTATCATCATCGTTTAATATCCTTTTTTCTAATAAAATATAAGATTGTTCTGAGTTTGCTGATTGTTCTGAATTTACTCAATTATTGTTTTTGTTTGAAATAAAACATATAGTATCTCATCTTAATATCTTTAAAAAATTTTTAATACTTTTTCAGTATTTACCTTGTTTATAACTATGAATATGACCTAGTGCTAAATAATCTATATTTT
>JAZUKX010000089.1:0-1880 GCA_045643505.1 Candidatus Absconditabacterales bacterium
TTATACATTATGTAGATTTGTTTTATGAAATAAAATTAAGTTATGTTGTTTTTTGTTTGATTTTTAATTGTTGTATTATTGTTGTGATTTGTGTATTTTTTCCCGCACTTTTATGTATGTGAGATTATAATAAGTTTTTTGCCATATATAGTATTTTTTTCTTTGGTGATATTATGAATTTTTGTTGTACTTTTTATAAAATGTAAGAAAAAAAGTAGATTTTGTTATTTGTTTTGAGCATTTTTGTATTTGATTATTTTCTTTTTGTATGCATTTAAATTTAATAATTTTTATACATGAGAGTGATTTAACAGTTCTCAAAACATTTCAAATGGTACGTGAATAAGTGTACTTTATTCTAATATTTGGTACAAAGTAAAAAATTATGATAGATTGTTGGACTGGATTTGAAAATATAATGCAGATGTAATTTTGATGGTTGAATTTACAGAAGATTTTGATGATGCAATGGGTGAAAAATTAAAACAAGAGTATCCATATACTGCTCATATGAGCTTTGCTGATAAATATTATGGTAATGTGATTTTTAGCAAATATCCTGTGAAAAATCTATCAGATGAAATTGAAGTTGAAAATTCAAAGTGGAGATATTCTTATTTTTTGGTAGATAATTGAATTGAAAATTATTATATTTATTTGGTGCATACTGCAGCTCCAGTTTCACTTGATCATTACAAGATGAGAAATAATCAATTGCATCAATTGCTAGATGACTTTTCGATTCACCAGCAAAATAGAAATGGAAATGATAGAGTTATGATTATTTGAGATTTTAATTTATCTCCACGATCATATTATTATAAAAATTTAGAAAAAAATTTATTATGAGTAAATGATTTGACAAAAAGATTTACGGTATTGACTACACGAAGTTATAAAAAATCTCAAATTATAGCTTCACATATTGATCATGTTTTTGTTGATAATAATTCAAAAATAGATGATTTACATGTAATGAATACAAATGGTTCTGATCATAGATGAATATTTATAAAAAATTTTAGATAATATGGTCAAAAATTTGCATAATATAAAATTTTGATTATAATTTAATTAGTTTATATTAATAACAAAAGATATGATGTCTGAAAAAACAAAATTATTATTGAGTACTGATACACTCTGATGATGTGGTCTTGATTTAATATTTTCAGTTGCACAAGAAGCTTGATTTGATTGATTAGATTTGGCTTTGTGGAAAAATTTTGATGCTTGGAATGTTTCTTATGTCAAAAAATTGGTCCGTAAATATGATTTGCCTATCAAAGTAATTCAGACTTCAGCTAATTTAAATAAAAAAGAAATAGATAAAGCGTTGGATCTTTGTGAAGCGTTGAATATTGATACTATAAATATTAATGCTCCTAAGTTTTTTGATTATAAATCTTATAATTTTATAAAAGAAAATTTAGAAGTGTATAAAAAGGCAAATCCAGATGTGGTTTTTTCTATCATAAATCCTCAAGATACGAAATTTTTTGCTGTGCCTATTCCAAAATATCGTTTCAGTAATATTGTAGAAATTATAAAAAAATATTGATGCAATTTATGATTAGATGTGGCAAATATTGATGAAGATTTGTTTGAAGATGATTTTTTGAGAAAAATTTCTAGTTTTGTACCATATATTTCGACTGTATATCTTTCTGATAAAAATAAATCATGAAAATGACATATACTTTTGTGAGATGGAATTTTGAAACTTCCTACATTTTTGAAAAAATTAAAAACAAACAAATATAATCGTTATTTTTCAGTAAAATTTGATATGTGAAAGATGGATTTAGTTGATAATGATAAAGTTCAATTATTATTGAAAAAAACGATATCTTATTTTAAAGAAAATTATATTGATGTAA